>NZ_JAATEK010000029.1:0-98351 GCF_012034195.1 Microbispora sp. CL1-1 | reverse complement strand
GTGCGCCACCTGGTCTTCGGGTTGGGCGGCATGATCAGCTGGTCATCTCCGCCCACACGAATCCGGCCAGCTCGCGAGCGACCGCGACCACGGTGACGGCGGGAGACTTGCCGGCCTTGGCCATGCGCCGGAACTTGCCGCATAACCGCTGCTGGGCTTTCCAGGAACGAGCGAGAGTCTCAGCTGTGGCGTCCTGCTGGCGTCGCCGTAACGGGGCGCCGATCGTGGGCCGATGCTGGTAGGACCACGCCGATTCGGTCAGCGCGGTGCGCACCGGCTCCGAGCCGGCCTTGGTGATACCGCCACGGCGGATGCGGTCGCCGCTGGAGTATTCGGTGGGGATCAGTCCGCTGTAACTCATGAACGCCCGTGCTGAGGCGAAGCGGTGCCAGTCCACCACCTCGGCGGCCAACGTCAGTGCGGTCAGTTCCGCGATTCCTCGGTAGCAGCCGAGCCGGCTCACCGCCGCGTGTAGCGGCTCGCACTGCGCCAGCTCGTGCAGCTGTGCCTCCAGCGCCGCCAGCTCGGCCTCCCGCGCCATCAGAGCGGCTCGGTAGGTCGCCAGCGTCGCGGTCAGTGCAGGTTCGTCGAACACCTGGCTCGCCACCCACTGGCGATGGATCTTCGTCCATCGAACACCACCGCGCCAGACGCGTCCGTGCCGCAACAGGAACGCGTTGATCCGCTGCTGGGCGCGTCTGCGGTCATCGAGCAGATCAGCCCGGGTGCGTACCAGGTCCCGGACTGCCTCTTCGGCGATCGTGGGGACGCGGATCGCGGTCAGTTCCCCAGCGCGGTGCAACCTGGCCAGGCGGATCGCGTCCCGCCGGTCGGTCTTCACCCGCTCACCCGCGCCCTTGGGGATCAAGGACGGGGCGACCACGTCACAGGCCACCCCCATAGAGGTCAGCAGCCGATGCAGCTCATAGCCACCCGGCCCGGCCTCGTAGCAGGCCGCCAGCCGCGACCGGTCCCGGAACCGCCCGACCAGCCGGCGCAACGACGCCTCGTCATTGAAGATCCGGTCGACTACCGGGACCTCTTCGCCGGGGTGCAACACCCCGACCACGATCGCGTCTTTGGAGACGTCCATCCCTAGATGGATCCACTCCGCTCCCGATGTCACACTCGGCATAACGGTCGGCTCCCTTCTGCCTGCTGGCTCCGTCCGCCGCGGGATGCTTGTCACTGCCAGCGTCGGATGACCCACGACACCGGCCAAGTGCCATTACGGACAGAACCGGAGTCGGCCGTTTCATGCTGACTTGCCTGGGTCGATGGCGGGCGAGGTGATCAGGGTCCCCCGCCACCCACGAACCTCGGCTTGCGCACCTTGATCACCTCGGGGCCGGAGATCCCCCGCCGGAGGCAAAGAAAGACCGCAGCCCGCTACGGCGCGTCCGCGTGGTCGCGACGGTCGGCTTCCCGCGGGTGTCATGCGTCTGCCTGGGATCGGGCGCGGCTGGCGTCGGCGCGGACGGGACCGGCCCGAAGAGGCCGCACGCCCGGCCGCGTCCGAACGCGCCGCGCCACCGCCGCCCGGCACGGGCGGCGGCTTGATGGCCGCAGCGACGAGGGCGTCATCCCGCCTCCGGCCTGGGCCACCGTCGACCTGCTCACTGCCGCGATCCGCACCGCTGTCAAGGCCGTACGGCTGGATGCTCCCGACCTCGGCCAGCCGACCCGGCACCTGGTGTGGGGCGAGCAGGTCGACGTACGGCCCATCGACCCCGGCGACCTCCACGACGGACCACACCTGTCCGAACGCGCCGTGGCGGCCTACGTCGCCAAGTACGCCACCAAGGCCGCAGAGAACTCCGGCACCCTCGACCGGCGGATCAAGCCGCGGGACCTGCCCACGCTCCACGCACAGGGCGTCTCCGAGCACGCGGCCCGGCTCATCCGCACCGCCTGGACCCTCGGCGACCCCGACACCCACCCGGGCCTCACCGGGCTGCGGCTGCGCGACTGGGCGCACATGCTCGGCTTCCGCGGCCACTTCTCCACCAAGAGCCGCACCTACTCGACCACCCTGACCAGGCTGCGCCAGGCCCGGGCCGACTTCCGCCTGCGCATGACCTTCGCCCGGCTGCCCTACGACCCCGACAGCACGCTCGTCGTCGGCTCCTGGGCCTATGCCGGCCAAGGCATCACTCCCGGCGAGGCGGCGCTCGCCATGCAGCTCACTGACGACACAGCAGGAGGTAACTCGTCATGAACAACGTGATCTCGCTCGTTCCCCGGCAGGACGCTCCTGCCGCCCAGGCCGCCGAGGACGACCGGGCCGTCTACACGGTGCCGGAGGTCGCGCGGCTCCTGTCGCTGTCGCGGGGCAGCGCCTACGCCCTCGTCCGGGAGGGCACGATTCCGGCCCTGCGGATGGGCGGCCGGTGGATCATCCCCAAGCGGCGGTTCCACGCCTGGCTGGACGGCCTGACCGAGGAGGGGCGCCGCTGAGATGGGGCACATCGTGAAGACCAAGGCGGGCACCTACCGGGCCAACTGGCGCGACCACACCGACCGCCAGCGGTCCAAGACCTTCGCCACGAAGAAGGAGGCCACCGCGTTCCTCGCCGAGATCAGTAGCTCGCTCAACCGCGGCACCTACGTCGACCCCCACGCGGGGAAGGCCAAGTTCGGCCCGTACGCGACCAAGTGGATGCTGTCGCGCAACCACGAGATCACCACCGTTGCCCGCGACGACTCGATCATGCGGACGCACGTGCTGCCGCGTTGGCGGGACGTCCCCCTCGGGCGCATCGACCACAGCGCGGTACAGACGTGGGTCAGCGACCTGAGCAAGCGCCTCGCCCCCGCGACCGTGGCCGAGTGCCACCGGCTGCTGTCGACCGTGCTCAAGTCGGCCGTACGTGACCGGATCGTCGGGCCAACCCGTGCGAGGGCGTACGGCTGCCCAAGCGGCGGCGCAAGGCGGGCGACGACCGGATCATCAGCCGTGAGGACCTGGCCGTGCTGCTCCCCCACGTCCCCGGCCGCTACCGGGCGCTCGTCGGCCTGGCCGCCGGCACCGGCCTCCGCTGGGGTGAGTGCGTGGGCCTGCGCTGGGATGCCGTCGACCTCGACGCCGGAACCGTACGGGTGGAGCGGGTGGCCGTCGAGGTGGCGGGCACGGTGACGCAAAAGCCCTATCCCAAGTCCAAGGCCGGACGGCGGGAAGTCCCCCTTCCGCCCTTCGTCGTCGAGCTGCTCGCCGCGCACCGCGAGCGCTACCCGACCGGACCGGTCGGAGAGGTGTTCACCAACGCGGCGGGCGGTCCTCTCCGCCGCACGCTCTTCCGGTCTCGGGACTGGCGCCCGTCGCTCGTCCGGGCCGGGCTGCTGGGCGAGGTGGTGGAGGTCCGGCCGGGTGCCTTCCTCGGCGTCTGGCAGGACAAGGAGGGCCTGGAGCACCGCCAGGAGTTCCCGACCCACCGGGAGGCCGTGATGCACGTCGCCAAGCACGCGGCAGAGGGGCTGAGGTTCCACGATCTGCGGCACTGCTACGCCACCTGGCTCGTCTCCGACGGCGTCCCCGTGAACGACGTGGCGCGCCTCCTCGGGCACGAGCAGATGTCCACGACGCTCAACCGTTACACGCACTCCTCGCGCGACCGCTACGGCAGGGCTGGGGCGGTGTTCGCTGACTTTTCGCTGACTCCTGCTCCAGATCGGCCCCGGGAGCCGGACGCAGCCAGCACCGTTGACCTAGATCGGGAGGAGGACAACAGCTAACGCCAAAGCTTTGAACAGCGAAAAGGCCCGTTGGAGTGGTGGACTCCGACGGGCCTTGATCGTGTGGGCGATACTGGGATCGAACCAGTGACCTCTTCGGTGTGAACGAAGCGCTCTCCCGCTGAGCTAATCGCCCGGGTTCGTCTGCGCCTCGCGGCGCCGACGGGGAAAACCATACCGCACTCGAGGGGGTGATGGCGAAAGCGCGGCCCGGTCGGCTCGATCGTCCCGCCTTCGTCAACACCTTCGAAAGGTTCGCCAGAGCGTCCCCGGCGTGGGGGTGTGGTGTCATAGCATCGTGATGCTCCATGCTCGACCTATACGCACGACCTGAGATCATTCGCCCGCAATGGCATCGCCGACGCGGCCCCGCCGACACGCAAAGCAGAGGTAAGGACAAGCCTGTTGGTGATGTTTGAGCTGGTAGATGACCGAATGTCAAGCTGTGATGTGCGTTACAGAAGGGCCTGGAGGCGGAATCTTTCCTACGGGTCTCTTCGTTCGTCTCGTAGCACGAGCGCCCGGCGAGGCCCGACCGCACAGTGAAGACGCAGTGAAAGCCCCTGACAGGGGACCCGACGACGAAAAGGTTTGGCTGACGATGAACAGCACCACCGTCTCTGCCGAGCTAGGCCTTCGGCTTGTGGTCCCCGACCGTACGACCGTCCCCCTGCTCGCCGGCCTGAGTTATACGGCCGAGGATCCGTATGCCATCCGGATGGCGTTTCACGTGGGGAATGACGAGCCGGTCGAGTGGATCTTCGCCCGCGAGCTGCTGACCGTGGGCATCGTGCGGCGCGTTGGTGACGGCGACGTACAGGTCTGGCCTGCCCGTTCGGACGGCGAGCGGACGCTCAACATCAGCCTCACCTCGCCCTTCGGCCAGGCCCTGTTCGAGGTGCCCCTGGCCCCCCTCACCGAGTTCCTGCATCGGACCTACGAGCTCGTCCCCGCCGGTCGTGAGACCGACTTCATGGACCTGGACGAGGAGCTCACCAACATGCTCTGGAGCTCCTAGAACAACTGCCCCAGCCTCCGCTGGATCCCTCGCATCCGGGCGATCTCGATCTGCTGGCCGCTGAGGACGTCCTGGGCCATCGTCCGCATGGCCCGGTCGCGTCCCCGGCGCAGTTCCTGCGCCGCCATGGTCACCGCGCCCTCGTGGTGCCGGATCATCAGCGTGAGGAACAGCGTGTCGAAGTCGCGCCCGCGTGCCGTACGCAGCCGGTTGAGCTCCTCCTCGCCGGCCATTCCGTAGCCGCCCGGCCCGTGGTCGTGCGCGGGCGGCGCGGTGCGGCCGAGGCCCCGCAGCCACGACTCCATGACGGCGATCTCCGGGCGCTGCGCGTCCAGCACGCGTTCGGCCACCGCCGTCACCAGCGGGTCGCCGGTCCGCGCCGCGGCCAGCCCCGCCATCTCCAGCGCCTGCCGGTGGTGCGGGATCATCGCCTCGGCGAACCGTACGTCGGCCGCCACGGGCCCCGCCTGCGCCGGTGAGCGGGCCGGGGCGGACCCGGACTGCCCGGGAGCGCCGGGGACGATCACCGGGGCGTCGGCGTGCGCCGGCGGGGCGACCTCGGACGAGCAGGCCGCCAGCACCGGCGCAACTGCCAGCACAACCGTTACCAATCCGGTCAACAGCGGCCGCGGGCTCGACATAACTTCCATAGTGGGCGATGATCCACCGACATGGGGGCGACGTGAGCAGACCGAGGCTGAAGACCGCGCTGGTGGCGTCCGCCCTCCTCCTGGCCGCGGCCTGCTCCTCCGGCGAATCCGCGCCGTCCCCGCAGGCCGCTCCGACCGGCATCCCGGGCCGGGACGAGATCCGGCACAGCCCCAACATGACGCTGGTCGCCAACGTCCCCCTGGCGGCGCCGTTCGACGGCCCGGAGGACTGGGGCACCGACATGGCGTTCCAGGGCCGCTACGCGTTCGTGGGCAACTACAAGGGCTTCACGGTGCACGACATCGGCGACCCCGAGCACCCCAAGGCGGTCGCCCGGGTCGAGTGCCCCGGCGGGCAGAACGACATCTCGGTCTCCGGCGACCTGCTGTTCCTGTCGGTGGACGAGCCCCGTACGGACGACACCTGCGCGAGCGACGCCGGGGACCCGTCGGCATCGGGAGAGTGGGAGGGCATCCGCGTCTTCGACATCTCCGACAAGACCCATCCGCGCTACCTGAAGTCCGTACGCACGGAGTGCGGCTCCCACACGCACGCCATCGTGCCGGGGGAGGACGCCGGCACGCTCTACCTGTACGTCTCCTCCCCCGGCCCGGCGTCGGAAACGACGGGCTGCCCGCCACCCCATCAGAACATCTCGATCGTGGAGGTTCCCGTCGCCGAACCCGGCAAGGCGCGGGTCGTGGCCAAGCCGGAGCTGTTCGCGGGCAGGCCGCAGGGCGAGACCTCGGCGGGCGGCTGCCACGACATCACCGTCTACCCGGAGAAGAACCTGGCCGCGGGCGCCTGCTTCGGCGACGGCGTCCTGCTGGACATCTCCGACCCGGTGCGCCCCAGGCTGCTGCAGACCGTACGCGACGAGAAGAACTTCTCGATCTGGCACTCGGCCACGTTCAGCAACGACGGCACGAAGGTCGTCTTCAGCGACGAGCTGGGCGGCGGGATGGCCGCCACCTGCCTGCCCTCGGTCAGCGCGACCAAGGGCGCGGACGCGATCTACGCGCTGACGCCGGAGCGCAAGCTCGTCCGGCAGGGCTACTTCAAGATCCCCCGGGCCCAGAGCGACGAGGAGAACTGCGTGGCCCACAACGGCGCGCTGGTGCCCGTGCCGGGCCGCGACGTGATGGTGCAGGGCTGGTACATGGGCGGAGTCTCGGTCTGGGACTTCACCGACTCCGCCCACCCGCAGGAGATCGCCTACTTCGAGCGCGGGCCGCTGGCGCCGGATCTGCATCTCGGCGGCTCATGGTCGGCCTACTACTACAACGGCTACATCTACTCCAGCGACATCACCAAGGGCCTCGACGTGCTGCGTCTGGACGATCCCCGCACCGACCCCGCCAAGGCCGTCCGCCTCGACGAGTTCAACGCCCAGAGCCAGCACTCCTACTGACCGATCACGGGTCGAGGTCGGAGGCCGAACGCTCGGCGAAGACCTTCATGGCCGCCAGCGTGACCGGTCCGGGCGCCTGCGGCAGCGCCTTCCCGTCCACGGCCCTGATCGGCTGGATGTCGCGGGTCGTGGAGGTGAGGAAGGCCTCCTCGGCCTCGTACAGCGCCGAGAGGGGCACGTCGGCCTCCTCGCCGCCGCACCATTCGAGGGTGAGCGCGCGGGTGATCCCGGCCAGGCAGCCGGAGGCGAGCGTCGGGGTGATCAGCCGCCCGCCGGTGACGATGAAGATGTTGCTGCCGGTGCCCTCGCACAGGTTCCCGGCGAGGTTCTCGAAGATCGCCTCGGCGCCGCCGCGCTCCTTGGCGTACGCCAGGGCCTTGGCGTTGTCGCCGTAGGAGGTGCTCTTGACGCCGGCCAGCGCGCCGCGCTCGTTGCGGGGCCAGGGCACGACGGTGACGTCGGCCGTGGCGGGGAACGGCGCCTGCTCGCCCACGATGACGATGGCGTTCGTGCCCGCCGCGCCCCGGTCGGAGCCGAGCGGGCCCGGGCCGCTGGTGTAGGTGATCCTGATGCGCGCCAGCGGCCACTTCGGCGCGGCCTCCAGGCAGCGGCCCACGCCGTCGGCGATCGCGGCGAGATCGGGCTCGGGCAGGTCCATGCGCTTGGCCGACAGCGCCAGCCGCTCGAGGTGGCGGGTCAGCGCGAAGGACTCCCCGTTCACCGCCTTGACCGTCTCGAACACGCCGTCGCCGACCATCAGCCCGTGGTCGTACACCGAGATCACGGCCTTGTCGGGCTCGTACAGCTCCCCGTTCACCCAGATGGGTACAGACATCCTCTGCTCCGTTCCTTACCGATGTCGCGGCCCGTCCTCGGACCGTCCTCCGGAAGCGAGGCCGATGAGCCGGGCGGCCTTGAGCTCGGTTTCGCGCCATTCCCTCCCGGGGTCGGAGCCCCAGGTGATGCCCGCGCCCGTACCGAACCGGATCGTGTCGTGCTCGATCCAGAAGGTGCGGATGCCGACCGCCAGCGCCCCCTCGCGCCGGTCGGCGTCGACCCAGCCCACGGCCCCACAGTACGGCCCGCGGGGCTCCGGTTCGAGCTCGTTGATGATCCGCAGCGCCGACGACTTCGGCGCTCCGGTCACCGATCCCGGAGGGAAGGTGGCGGCGAACAGCTCCGGCCAGCCGGCGCCGCCGTCCAGCCGCGCCCGCACCGTGGACACCAGGTGCACGAGCCCGGGGTGCTCCTCGACCGCGAACAGCGAGGGCACGGTCACAGAGCCTACCTCCGCCACGCGGCCGAGGTCGTTGCGGACCAGGTCGACGATCATGAGGTTTTCGGCGTAGTCCTTGTCGAGGAGATCGTCCGCCGTCACGCCGGTGCCCTTGATCGGCCGCGACTCGATCACCTCGCCGCGCCTGGACAGGTACAGCTCCGGCGAGGCCGACACGACCGTCAGCCCCGGCACGTCCACGACGGCCGCGTACGGCGCGGGGTTGCCCTCGGCCAGCCGTACGGCGAGGGCGAGGGGGTCCGCGTCCGGCGAGGGCAGCGGCGCGGACAGGACGCGGCAGAGGTTGGCCTGGTAGACCTCCCCCTGCTCGATGTAGTCCCTGATCCGCTGGACGCCCCGCTCGTATCCCTCCCGGTCGAGGGACGTGGCCCAGGCGTCGCGGCCGGGTCCCCGCCACGGGCCGCGCGGCCGGGGCAGCGGAGCGCGCCGCACGTCGTCGAAGCGCGCGCAGACGACCTTCCCCTCGTACGACACCACCACGGCCCACCAGCCGGAGCCGTCGAGGGCGGCCAGATCGGTGGTCACCTCCCGCAGGCCGGTGGCCAGGTGACCTCCGATATGGGCGAACGCGTCGTACACGTGTCCATTGTCGCGCCCCCGGGCCGTCCCGTGCGCGGCCGGCCGGACGCCGCGAAACAGGCGGCCGGCCGATGCCGTGACGCGGACGCCGTCGCTCAGGCCGCTCCGCGGGCCAGCAGGCCGAGCAGCGCGCGGGCGGCGGGGAGCGGAGCCGTACGCGGCAGGGCCGCGTAAACGGTGCGGCGCGGCGCGAACTCGCCGAGCGACCGCAGCGCCACGTCCCCGCGTACGGCGGGCGCGGCCATGGCGGGCACCAGCGTGACCCCGAGCCCGGCGGCCACGTAGCCGAGCTTGCCGGTCCACTCCCCGATCCGGAGGTCGACCCTCGGAGCGAAGCCGGCCCGGGCGCAGGCGGCGCCGAGCATGGTCACGGTGCCGGGAGGGGCGCCCTCGATCCAGCTCTCGTCGCGCAGGTCGCGCAGGTCCACCCGGTCTTTCCCGGCCTGCGGGTGGTCGGCGGGGAGGGCGACGAGCAGCTCGTCCTCCATCAGGCGGGTGACCTCGACCTCGGGACCCGCGCCCAGCCCGGAGGGGTAGTCGCTCACGACCGCGATGTCGATCTCCGCGCGGCCGAGCCCGTCCATGAGCGCGGTGCTCAGGCCCTCCACCATGCTGACCGACACCTCCGGGCGGGAGGCCCGCAGCTCGCGCAGAGCGGCGGGGACCAGCACGGCGTTGGCCGTGGCGAACGCGCCGACCCGCAGCCGCCCGCCGCTGCCCTTGTGGATGGCGGCGAGCTCCTCCCCCGCCCGGCCGAGCCGCTCCAGCACCTCGCGGGCGTAACGGTGGAGCGTGCGGCCCGCGGGCGTCAGCCGCACGCCTCGCGGCAGCCGTGCGAACAGCGGGCCGCCCGCCTGGGCCTCCAGGGACGCGATGCGCCGGGACACGGCCGACTGGGTGTAGTTGAGCTGTATCGCGGCGGCCGTGAACGATCCCGTACGGGCCACGACGTCGAGCAGCACAAGCGCGTCGGTGTCGAACATGCTCCGATCCATGAGGGAGGGGAATGGTCGCCATGCAATCTAGTCGCTGGTGGAATGGTTTTTTCCTCCAATAGTGTCCAGGACATGATTGCTTTTCTTGGTTTGGGGCGTATGGGTGTCCCGATGGCCGGCCGCCTCGTCGCGGCCGGTCACAAGGTGACCGTGTGGAACCGTACGCCACGGGACGTGCCGGGCGCCGAGGCGGCCCCCTCCGCCGCAGAGGCCGCCACCGGAGCGGACATCGTGATCACCATGCTGAGCGATCCGGACGCGGTGTCCGAGGTCGTGCGGGCGGCGCTGCCGGGGCTGCGGCCGGGGTCGGTGCTGGTGGAGATGTCCACGATCGGGCCCGACGCGGTGCGGAGCCTGAGCGGCCTGCTGCCCGAGGGCGTGGGCCTGGTCGACGCCCCCGTGCTCGGCAGCGTGGGCCCGGCCGCCGAGGGAACGCTGGTCGTGCTCGCCGGGGGCCGCCCGGCGGACCTCGCCCGGGTGTCGGACGTGCTGCGCGTCTTCGGGACGGTCCACGAGGCGGGCGGGCCGGGATCGGGCGCCGCGACCAAGCTCGCCGTGATGAGCGCGCTGGTGACCGCCCAGGTGGGGCTGGCGGAGACGATGGCCTACGCGGACGAGCTCGGAGTCGGCCGCACCGCGCTCCTCGACGTCCTCGGGGCGACGCCGCTGGCGGGGCTCGCGGAGCGGCTGCGGCCGGTGGCCGAGTCGGGCCCGTTCGAGACGAGGTACGCCCTCGGCCTGGCCGCCAAGGACCTGCGGCTGGCCACCGAGGGGCCGGGGATGCACCAGACGGTGACCGCCGCCGCCCGTGACCTGCTCGCGGGGGCGGTCGCGGCCGGGCTGGCGGGGCACGACCTCACCGCGGTCGTCCCGTTCGCGGCCTCCCGGGCGGCGGAAGCCCCCGGCGGTTCCGGCACATCAGGACGTTCCTGACCGACATGGAGGCATCGGCCCGAAGAACTCGGTCCGGGAGACCCAGCCCAGGAGACGACCCAGCCCAGGAGACTCAGTCCAGCGGGCCGACGGCGGACTCGGCGGCGGCGACCACGGCGCCGCTCTCCACGAGCCGGACGACGGCCTCGATCTCCGGCGCGAGGAAGCGGTCCTGCCCCGGCCCCGCGACAGACTCGCGCAGCGCCGCCACGACCGCGCCGGTGCCCGGCGCGGGCACGTGCGGCGCGCGTAGGTCGAGCGCCCTGGCGGCGGTCAGCAGTTCGATCGCCAGCACCCGGGTGAGGCCGTCGACGGCGCGGCGCAGCTTGCGGCCCGCCGACCAGCCCATCGAGACGTGGTCCTCCTGCATCGCGGAGCTCGGGATCGAGTCCACACTGGCCGGCACCGCCAGCCGCTTGAGCTCGGACACGATCGCCGCCTGGGTGTACTGCGCGATCATGTGCCCGGAGTCCACGCCCGGGTCGTCGGCGAGGAACGCCGGGAGGCCGTGGCTGCGGGCCACGTCCAGCATGCGGTCGGTGCGCCGCTCGGCGATCGACGCGAGGTCGGCCACCGCGATGGCCAGGAAGTCCAGGACGTACGCCACCGGGGCGCCGTGGAAGTTGCCGTTCGACTCCACACGCCCGTCGGCGAGCACGACGGGGTTGTCGATGGCGCTGGCGATCTCGCGGGCCGCGACGGCCGACGCGTGCGCGAGGGTGTCCCTGGCGGCGCCGGCGACCTGGGGGGCGCAGCGCAGCGAGTAGGCGTCCTGCACCCGGGTGCAGGAGCCGTCGCGGTGGGAGGCCATCACGCCCGAGTCCGCGAGCAGCGTCCGCATGTTGGCCGCCGCGAGGGCCTGGCCGGGATGGGGCCGCAGCGCCTGCAGGTCGGCCGCGAACACGTAGTCGGTGCCGAGCAGCGCCTCCACGCTCATCGCGGCGCTGATGTCGGCGGTGGTGAGGAGCCGCGACAGGTCGTGCAGCGCGAGCACCAGCATGCCGAGCATGCCGTCGGTGCCGTTGATCAGCGCGAGCCCCTCCTTGGCGGCCAGCTCGACGGGCTCGACGCCGTGCTCCTTGAGCGCCTCCGCGGCGGGCCGCAGGCGTCCCTCGGCGTCCCGCACGACGCCCTCGCCCATGATCGTCAGGGCGACGTGGGAGAGCGGGGCGAGGTCGCCCGAGCAGCCGAGGCTGCCGTACTCGTGGACGACCGGGGTGAGCCGGGCGTTCAGCAGGGACTCCAGCACCCGGGCCGTGGCCGGGCGTACGCCGGTGTGGCCGGTGGCGAGCGTACGCAGCCGCAGCAGCATCATCGCCCGCACGACCTCGGTCTCCACCTCGGGCCCGGAACCGGCCGCGTGGGAGCGGATGAGGCTGCGCTGGAGCTGGGCGCGCAGCGAGGGGTCGATGTGGCGGGTGGCGAGGGCGCCGAAACCGGTGGAGACGCCGTAGGCCGGGGTGTCGGACTCCGCGAGCTCCTCAACCCGCCCGCGCGACGCGGACATCTCGGCGATCGCGTCGTCGGTCAGGCGGACCTGGGCGCCGTACCTGGCGACCCGGACCACGTCGTCGAAGGCGAGCGGTCCCGGGCCGACGGCCACGACCTCGTTGTCGCGCATGTCCCACTCTTTCACGTCGTGCCGCTCGCGCCCTCTGCGCGTAGCGAGTAACCAGCGTATCTCAGCTTAGGTCCTTACATCCGAAGATCCTCTCCAGTCCCTCCCGCCCCGCGCCGGTCAGCCGCAGGGCGCGCGGCACGGTGCCCCGGACCAGCCATTCCCGCGCCAGGAGCCGGTCCAGCACCGCGGCGCCGAGCGCCCCGCCCAGGTGCGGGCGGCGCTCCAGCCAGTCGAGGCAGTCGGGGGCGAACCTGCGGCGGGCGCGGCGCACCCGCTCCACATCCACGCCAAGCTCCGCCAGCGCGTCCGCGCCGCTCGCGGTCAGCAGGCAGCCGCCGTCCGCCTCGATCAGACGCCCCTCGCGCACCAGCGCGTCGTACAGTTCGACCCCGACGCGGCCGGCCAGGTGGTCGTAGCAGCTGCGCGCCTCACGCAGCAGCCGGGCCTGCCGCGACTGCCGCAGGGACCGTACGGCGACGCGCCCGCTGATCCGGGCCAGCACCTCCAGGGTGCGGGCGACGTCGGGACCGGCGAGGCGGTAGTAGCGATGCCGCCCCTGCTTGACCACGGTCACCAGGCCGCCGTCGAGGAGCCGGGCCAGGTGCGAACTCGCGGTGGGGGCGCTCACACCGGCGATCGCTGCCAGCTCCCCCGCCGCCAGCGCCCTGCCGTCGAGCAGCGCGGTGAGCATGGCGGCCCGGGCGGCGTCCGCGATCAGGGCCGCGACGGGGGCGATGTCGGCGTCCCCCTCGGCCTCGGCTACTCCCAGGACCTCAGCGGTCCCCGGGATCTCGGCGTTCCGCGCGGTCTCGGCAGCGCCGGGCTTCAGCGCGGTCCCGGCGGCGGCGCGTGTGCGGTCATGTGTCACGGACATGCTTCGACGCTAACGCGGGGACGGTTCGACGGGGCTCGAAGCATCGGCCCGAACTCGCGGCCTGAGCAGGGGGAACGCGGTTGATTTGGGGAGTCGGCGGGAGATTCGATAAAGTCTTCCCCGTGAGCCCGGCCGGACAGAGCCGGGGACGCGGAAGTGGCTCAGTGGTAGAGCATCACCTTGCCAAGGTGAGGGTCGCGGGTTCGAATCCCGTCTTCCGCTCGGATCTGAACACTGTGCAGCTTGTCACGGTGGAGTGGCCGAGAGGCGAGGCAGCGGCCTGCAAAGCCGCGTACACGGGTTCAAATCCCGTCTCCACCTCTTGGTTCGTCCAAGGGCGATTAGCTCAGCGGGAGAGCGCTTCCCTGACACGGAAGAGGTCACTGGTTCAATCCCAGTATCGCCCACCACCACGCAGCATCCGAAGGCCGGACCCGAGATCGCGGGACCGGCCTTCTTCGCGCTGCGGCCATCCCTCGCAGGCAGACCATGGCCCCGTTCACTTGGCAGGGTGCACGGTTCTCTTGGCAGGGTGCACGGCAGGGCGCGGCCGAGAACCGGACGGCGCCCGGCGAAGGCGGCGGATTCTGTCGGGGGCGTCTGTGAGGATGCGGGCATGCGCATCCGCATCGAGGCAACTGATCTGCCCGGCCGCACCTGCCCGCCGGGCGACGGGTTTCCGGGATACTCCGGCATTCACGTGGGCGTGCAGCGGCGGGACCGCCCCGGCGAGATCCTCGATCTCCAGCCCGGTGACGCCGCGACCGCGCAGTGGACGCTCGACTGCACGGTGACCACGACCGCCGAGGGCGCGGCGGACATCCGCGGCCCGTACGTCCAGGGCAGGCCGGGCGGCCGGTTCGTCTACCTGTGCTGGGGCACGCTCGACGCGGCCGGCGGCTTCACGATGTTCCGCCGGGCCAAGCTCATGCTCGACCGGCTCGAACCGGATCTCATCGAGGCCGCGATCGGCTCCGGCACGCTGGTCGGGCGGCTCGGGCTCACCGACGCGCAGGGGCGTCCCCTGTGCGCGGCCGTCCGGCCGCCCGTCATCGCCTGGTCGCCCGCGCCATAGCGAGGCAGGCACGCCGATCCTACGAGGGCGTCCTCGCGCCGCCGCCGGGGATCGGCGGGTGGCGAGCCGATCAGTCGGCGCGGGCGGAGAGCTCTTCGAAGATCTCCAGCGCGGCCTGCCGGACGTCGTCGGGCGAGATGCCGTTCAGAGTGCTGCGGGCCTGGGCGGCGTCGCGGGTGGTGGCGAAGGTGATCGCGACGGACTTGGCGGCGGCGTGGCGCAGAGATCCGGTGGGCGCGCTGTCGGCCAGTGCCTCCGCGCTCGCGGCCAGGTCGAGGTTGTCTTTGCCGAATTGAGTGGTCAAAGCGTTCTCCTGGGATGATGGCGGCTTGGCCCATTATCCGTGATGGTCCCCGTGTATGGGGCGCGACCCCGCGTTGTTCGCGTGTCCGCGTCCTGTTTCACCGTTCAGTCCCCCGATGGGCGTCCGGCGAGCCGGGTCCGTACGACGAGATCGTGCAGGGCGTCGTGGGCCGAGGGGGCGTCCGGCAGCGCGGAGGCGTCCCGGGCCTCCTCCAGGCGGGCGGTGAGCGCGTCGAGGTCGGCCGCGAGCCGTTCCGCGCCGGGCGCGCCGTCCGGCATCCCGCCGTGCTCGGCCGCCCGCTTGGCCTCCACCAGGCCGGGCAGGTACGGCGGCCCGCCGTCGAGGAGCAGCGTGAGATCGGCGACGAGCTCGCCCGTACGCATGAGATGGACGCCCGTCAGCAGCACCCGGAACGCGTAGAGCAGCGGCTTCAGCTCCCCCGTACGGTCGAACAGCCGCCGCTGGGTGCGCGCGAACCCGAGGTAGTGGTGGGCGTGGTGCCGGGTGAGGCAGCCCCGCGCGAGGGCGCGCATCTCCTCGTGCAGCGGGGAGGTGGTCACGACCAGTGGCGACAGGAGCTGCTCCAGCACATAGCCGTTGCGGCCCAGCAGCAGCCGGCAGAACTTGGCGAGGTCGTGGGTCACGAGGTCGACCTCCACGCCCTCGCGGATCCACGAGCGGGTCACGGTCTCCTCGCCCGTGCGCAGGCCGACGACCTCCTCGGCCGGCAGCACGTGCACGCCCCGCAGGTCCACGTCCGAGTCCACGGAGGGGAACCCGTACAGATGCGCGCCGCTCACGGTGGCGAACGCGAGCGGGTGCCGCTCACCCGCGGCCACCTCGGGTAGCCAGGACGGCAGGACGGCGGTCACGGCCTCTCTCCTTCGATCACGGTCATGGAACCGGCCTCCGCGACGCCAGGAGTCGTCTGCGCGACGCCGGGAGTCACAGGGCGCACCTCCCCGCACGTCGGTCAGGAACTCCTCGACGGCCGCCCGGTCGGGGCGTGCGGGCAGCGCGCTTCCGGCCGGTTCCTCCAGCTCGGCGAGCAGCCGCGCACGCCACGCCAGCACCTCGGGCCAGGGCGTCTCCCCCCGCCGTACGGCGAGCAGCCGGTCGCGGTGGGCGCCCACCTCGATCAGCGGCTCCCCGTGCCGGGCCAGATGGACGGCGCCCAGCAGCAGCCGGATCATGTGCATCGCCATCTTCCACCGCCTGCCGTCGCCGCCCGGCAAGGGCGGGTCATGCGGCCCGAGACGGCGGAACTGCCGTTCGGCCGATCCCGCGAACGCCCGCTGCGCCTTCGCCGACAGGAACGCGGGGCGCAGCGCCAGCAGCCGCTCGCCCACCGGGGTGACCAGCTCCACCAGCGGCGACCACAGGCACTCCAGCACGGTCGGGTTGCCCTCCAGCGCGAGCACGCAGAACCGCTCGACCTCCCACGAGAACTGCTCGGGCAGCGGCCCCTCCATATGGTCGGGCGGCTTGTCGAGCCGCCAGAACATCGGGGTGGGCGTCACGAACACGCCCCGCCGGTCGACGTCCGACTCCTCGGTGTCCAGCCCGTACGCGCGCGAGCCGATGACGACCGACAGGACGGTGCCACCGGGGACGGTGCGGGTCATATCGCCTTTCACGAAGGTAGGCTCCCGGTCCGAGACGCGGAAAGGTAGCGATTTAATGGCCGACTTTGGACATGAGCTGTGGTTCGGGGCGTTCCTCACGCCCGACGCGGCGGGGCATCACCGGATCGTCCGGCAGGCCGTGCTGGCCGACGATATCGGGCTCGACATCGTCGGCATCCAGGACCACCCCTATCAGCCCGCGTTCCTCGACACCTGGACGCTGCTGTCCACGCTCGCGGGGCGCACCGAGCGGGTGCGGCTGTTCCCCGACGTGGTGAACCTGCCGCTGCGCCCGCCGGCGGTGCTCGCCAGGGCCGCCGCGTCGCTCGACATCCTGAGCGGAGGCCGGGTCGAGCTGGGCCTCGGCTCCGGGGCGTTCTGGGACGGCATCGCCGCCATGGGCGGCCCCCGCCGCAGCCCCGGCGAGGCCGTGGACGCGCTGGAGGAGGCCATCACGGTCCTGCGCGCGCTGTGGACGCCGGGCGACGAGGGCGTACGGCTCGACGGCGGACACTACCGGCTGGAGGGCGCACGGCCGGGGCCGTTCCCCCCACATCCGATCGGGCTGTGGCTCGGCGCGTACAAGCGGCGCATGCTTGAGCTGACCGGGCGTCTCGGCGACGGGTGGGTGCCCTCGGCCGGGTACGCCGCGCCCGGCGAGCTGGGCGCGATGAGCGAGATCGTGGACGCCGCGGCCGAGCGGGCCGGGCGCGACCCCGGCGAGATCCGCCGCGTCTACAACATCGCGGGCCGGTTCTCCGGCGCCGCTGGCGGTGGGTTCCTGGACGGGCCGCCGACCGTGTGGGCCGAGCAGCTCGCCGAGCTCGCGCTCGGCCACGGAATGAGCGTGTTCGTGCTGGCCGTGGACGACGACAGGGACCTCAAGGTCTTCGCCGAGGAGGTCGCCCCCGCCGTACGCGAGGCCGTGGCGCGGGAGCGCGCCCGGAAGCGGCGGCCGGACGCCGAGGGCCCGATCGGGATCGCGGAGGCACCCCAGACGGAGGCACCCCAGGCGGAGGCACCCCAGGCGAACAGGGCGCAGGCGGGGGCGGTGCTCGACGAGGCCACCCGGCCGCGGCTGCCCAAGCGCGACATCTCCGCGCTCCCGCCGCGCCGGCAGGCGAACGGCCAGCGGCTCGTGCTCATCCACGACCACCTGCGGCGAGAGCTGACCCAGATCAGGGACGCCCTGGAGCAGGTCGCCGCGGGACGCTCCGACGCCGCCGCGCTCCGCTCCATGATCAACGAGCTCACCATGCGACAGAACTACTGGACACTCGGCACGTTCTGCGCGTCGTACTGCCGTCTGCTGACCACTCACCACACGATCGAGGACGAGCACATGTTCCCGATGCTGGCCGCGGCGCAGAAGTCGCTGGCGCCGGTCGTGGCCCGCCTTGAGGAGGAGCACGAGGTCATCGCCGGGGTGCTGACCCAGTTGGACGCCGCCCTCGTCGCGATGATCGAGGACCCCGACCGGCTCGACGGCGTACGCGACCAGGTGGAGCTGCTGTCCGACGTGTTGCTGTCGCACCTGCGCTACGAGGAAGAGGAGCTCGTGGAGCCCATCGCCCGCCTCAACCTCGACATCTGACGGGCGCCCACCCCGCCGTGGCCGACTTCGGCCGTGCTCGAAGCTGCCACGGCCCCCCGACCAGGGGCCCCCGACCAGGGGGCGGCGCGGCCGGCGTGCGGCGCGGCAGGCGTGCGGCGTGATCCAGGCGTGGTTCAGGCGGCCTTGACCAGCAGCCGGCGCGGCCGGTGGATCAAGCCGTCGTCGGTCCACCGCACGCCCGAAAGATCCTCCTGCGGGCGCAGCCCCGGCAGCCGCGTGACCAGGGCGCGGACCGCTTCCTGCAGCTCCATCCTGGCCAGGTTCGCCCCCAGGCAATAGTGGGGGCCGTGGCCGAACGCCAGGTGCGGATCGGGCGTGGAGCCCGCGAATCTCCGGATGTCGAAACGCCACGGATCGTCGAAGACCGAGGGATCGTGGTTGGCCGCCGCCGGGTTGGGCAGCACGACGCTCCCCGCCGGCACGGTGCCGCCGGACAGCTCGACGTCCTCCGTCACGAGCCGCAGCAGACCGTTTCCGCCCGGACCCTCGTGCCGCAGGATCTCCTCCACCGCGGCCTCCAGCAGCTCGGGGCGCGCGGCCAGCTCCGCGTACTGCCGAGGATGACACAACAGGCGGAACACGCCTCGGATGATCATCGAGGCGGTCGTCTCGTGCCCCGCCATGATCAGTGTGAAGACCATGTGGGTCAGCTCGTCCTCGCTCAGCGCGTCCTCTCCGTCGCGCGCCGAGACGAGCAGGTCGATGAGGTCGTCGCCCGGCCTGGTCCGGTGCTCCGCGATCAGGTCCCGCGCGTACGCCATGAACGCGGTGAACCCCTCGGCCCTGGCTTCCGTGCTCGCCTCGGAGGTGGACAGGAACATCTCCGTCCAGCCGCGGAACTGCTCGAACCGGTCCATCGGCACGCCGAGCACCTCGCAGATCACCCGGGCGGGCAGCGGCAGCGCGAAGTCGGCGACCACATCGAACTCCTCCCCCGCCGCGTCGAGCAGCTCCGCGGCGATGGCCGCAGCGCGGGGCCGCCAGCGCTCGATCTGCCGGGGAGTGAACGTGCTCTGCATGATGCGCCGATAGCGGGTGTGCTCGGGCGCATCCTGGTTGATCAGAGCCGCCGGGTCGTCCTCCAGGCTCGTGCCGCCGACCATCCTGGGCAGGTTCGCCGCCCGCAGATTGCGGCTGCTCGCCGGGGACGTGAGCACGGTCCGGACGTCCTCATACCTGACGATCATCGGAACCCGGTCCCCGCTCGGCATCGTGACCCGCTCCATGGGGCCTTCCGCGCATCTGCGGGCGAGATCGGGCGAGGGGGTTCCGAGAGGGCCGGGCGGAAGATCGGGCCAGGGCCATGTGGTGCCGGACTGCTCTGTCATCGTCGCCTCCGGGCGATGCCTGTCCTCCACGCTGCCTGGAACGTACGTAGCGGTCACCGGCCGGTCAATGTCCCCCCGCGGCGACACTCCCGTTGAACCGGCGGCGACGGCGTGTTCACGGAGAGGCGTGTTTCGCACCAAAGGGCGACGCGATTCTGGGATGATCTCGAGGAAAACCATCGGACGTCGAGAGACCGTGACTGATGCCCCCCATTGACCAAATCACCGCCTTCGTGTCGGCCAATCCGGTCGAAACGATCATCATCAGCGTCATCTCCTTGGTCTTACTGGTCCTTGCCTTCTTCGCCCTGCGCGCCCTGATCCGCCTGTTCCGCCGCTGGGCGGCCGGCCGGCCCACCGAGGACGTTCTCACCATCGTCGCCGCCAGCATCGCCACGGGCGTCTCCGCCCAGGGCATGTGGCGCTTCTCCGGCGACGTCCTCGGGTTCGACGGGCCGCTGCGGCTCCTGCTGTTCGCCTTCATCGAGGTCGCCGTCATCACCAGCGCCGTACGGGCGCGCCGCAACATGCGGGAGAACTACTCGGCCGGCATCGACGGCCTGGCCGTGTGGGTGCTGACGTCCCTGTCGGCCGTCCTGTCGAGCATGGACGCCCGCAGCGTCGCCGAGGCCGTCTTCCGTCTCGCCGCCCCGCTCGTGGCCGCCTGGCTGTGGGAGCGCGGCATGGCCATCGAACGGGTCCGCATCACCGGCCGGGGCCGCATCAACTGGCGGCTCACCCCGGAGCGCGTGCTGGTCCGGATCGGACTGGCCGAGGCGAGCGACCGTACGGCGAGCGAGGTGGACGCCCACCGCAGGCTGACCAGGGTGGCGCTGGCCGCCAAGCGGGTCCGAGCGCTGCGCGAGGCCGGAGCGTCCGACCGCAAGCTGCGCGTCGCGATGGCCAAGCTCGACAAGGCGATGGACCAGGCCGTGGAATACACCGGCCTGGCCGTGGACGAGAAGCGGCAGGAAGCCCTGCTGTCCCAGATCGGCGCGCTCTACAACACCTCCGCGCTGATCGACCTCGCTCCGCCGGTCCCCTGGGCGCCCGAGCCCGAGCCGCCCGCTCCCCCGGCGCTGCCCGCTCCCACCGCCCCCACCATCGCCGAGCTGATCGACGACGAGGAGGAGGACATCCCGGCCGAGCCGGCGCCGCCCGTCGACACCGCCCAGCGCGCGGCCCAGCTCCGGGCCGCCCGGCAGTACTGGGACCAGCAGATCGCCCGCAAGTACGTCCCCCGGGCCGCCGACATCGCCCAGGAGGTGGGCATCCCGCTCATGGTGGCGAAGGAGTGGCGGGCGCTGTGGAAGCTCGAACCCCAGGCGTACGCGCTGATCGAGGCGGCGTTCCGGGAGCACGGGATCGTCGACACCGGCACGTTCCCGGCCATAGAGGTGCCCGAGCGCGCACGCGTGCTCGTCGTGAACGGCTCCGCCCCAGGATCGGCGGCGCACGACTCCTGACGCGGAAAGCCACACGACTCCTGTGACGCGCGAAGCCACGCGCGACTCCTGACGAGGGAAGCCGCGCACGACTCCAGACGGAGAGAGCCACACGCGGCTCCTCACGAGGGAGGCCACAGGCGGCTTCCGGCGAGGGAAGCCGCGCACGGCTCCTGAGGGGGAGCGCCGCGGGGCTACCGACATAAACGGGGCGGCGGGACCGGACGAGCCGGTCCCGCCGCCCTGTCGTTTTCGGGCCCCGCCCCGGTTTTTCCGTCCCCCGCTCGTCACTTCCCGCCCTCGCCCTGTCGCTTCCCGGCTCCGTCCCGTCGCCTCCCGGTCCCCGCTCCGTCGTCCTCACCGGCCCCGCTCCGTCGTTGTCACCAGCCCCGGCCTCGGCTGCCGGGCTCCGCTACCGCGTCCCCACCGCCCGCCGCGGCGGGTACCCGGGTCGCTCGATGCCGCGTCACAAGCCCGGGCAAAGGTTGCGACCAGAGTTATCCGCGCCGGTGCGACCCCTCGTCCGGGCCGGGGAGTGGACGAGGAGAGGCGAGACGATCGGCCTGCCTGCGACCGCCCGCGTTCCGGCAACCCGCTGGGGAGCAGCATGTCCTCGATGCCAGGAGGTCTGGTGCGTGCGGCGGTCGCCTGGGCCGCACGGTGGGTGATCGGTGCCGTGGGAGGCCCGGCCCGCTTCCGGATCATCGCCGTCCTCGCCGGCGTGCTCGCGCTCGACGCGGCGGACAAGGGAACCGTGGGGGCGGTCGCGCCGGAGCTCAAGGAGAGCCTCGGCATCAGCAACACCGAGCTCGGCTCCTTGACCGCGGTGTCGTCGGCCTCGGCCGCCTTGGCCGTCATACCCGTGGGCGTACTGGCCGATCGGGTGCGCAGGGTCAGGCTCCTGGCCGCCAGCATCGTGCTGTGGGTGCTGGCGATGCTCGCCGGGGGCCTGGCGGATTCGTACCAGTGGCTCCTGCTGTCGCGGCTGGCGCTGGGCGCGGTGTCGGCCACGGCCGGTCCCACGCTCAGCTCCCTCATCGGCGACTTCTTCCCACCGGGTGAACGGGCCCGTGTCTACGGGTTCATCCTCAGCGGGGAGATGCTCGGCGTCGGATTCGGCCTGCTGGTGGGCGGCAATCTGGCCAACCTGCTGTCGTGGCGTGCCGCGTTCTTCGTGCTCGCGGTGTTCGGGATGCTCCTCACGATCGTGATCGCGCGCAAGCTGCCCGAGCCGGCGCGCGGCGGCCAGGGACGGCCGCGTCCGGCGGGGCAGCGTCTGGACTCAGGGCAAGGTCCGGACTCAGGGCAAGGTCCGGGCTCAGGGGAAGGTCCGGCCGCAGGGTGGGACGAGACGGCGCCGAGCCGCGGCGACGCGGTGCACTTCGCCCTGCGGGGCCGCGGCATCGAGCCCGATTTCGCGCTGATCCTGCGGCGCGACCCGGCGCGGATGTCGATGTGGGAGGCGGCGCTCTACGTCCTGCGGATACGCACGAACGTCGTGTTGATCATCGCGTCCGCGGTCGGATACTTCTTCTTCGCCGGCCTGCGCAGCTTCGGCGTGCTCTTCCTCGACCGGCAGTACGGTCTCGCCGCGGCGGCGGTCACGGGACCGGCGCTGCTCGTCGGTCTCGGCGCCCTGGCGGGCGTCCTGAGCGGCGGGCGGGTCGCCGACCACCTGATCCGGCGTGGTCGCCTCGACGCGCGCATGACCGTCCCCGCGGTCGCCTACCTGACCACCGCCGTGTTCTTCGTCCCGGCTCTGCTGACGACGTCGACCGCGACGGCGTTGCCGTTCTTCCTCGTCGCCGCCGGATGTCTCGCCGCCGCCAATCCCCCGCTGGACGCCGCGCGCCTCGACGTCGTCCACTTCCGGCTCTGGGGTCGCGCGGAGAGCATCCGTACGTCCCTCCGGATGGGCGCGGAGGCGGTCGCCCCCGTGACCTTCGGATTCCTGGCCGATCTCCTCGGATCGGACGGCCCCAGGAGCGCGCAGGGCCTGCAGTACACCTTCCTGATCATGCTCGGGCCTCTGGTGGCGAACGCGGTCATCCTGCTCCACGGCAGGCACTCCTATCCTCGCGACGTCGCCACGGCGACCGCCTCCGAGAGGCCGCGCGTACGGTGACCCGTCCAGCCAGGAGCGCCCGCTCCCGGCCCGAGAACGAGGGGCGGGGTGCTTTTCCGGCATAGCGGGGCAAGGACACTCCTACTTTCCCGTGACATCGCGGGCGCGGGGGCGGACGTCCTCTCCTGCGGCGGCCACATGGTCACGCGTTGGGAGGAGCTCATGGAGATCTCGGGGGACGGCGCGGGGAACCGCGTGGCCCGGCTCGCGGGTGGGCGCGACCAGGTGGGGCGGGCGCGCAGGCTCGTGTCCGCCGCACTCGGACGCGGCCATCCGCGGCACGACGACTGCGTGCTGCTGACCAGCGAGATCGCGACGAACGCGGTCGTCCACTCCCGATCAGGAGACGGCGGCACCTTCACCGTCACCGTCTCGTGCCTGCCCGACCGGGTGCGGATCTGCGTGGAGGACGACGGGTCGGCCGCGCCGCCGTGCGCCGGGCATCCGCTCCCCAACGGATCGAGCCAGGGCGGCCGGGGCCTGCCGCTGCTGGACCTGCTGGCCGACCGGTGGGGGCTGGTCCGCGAGGCCGGGCGCAACGAGGTGTGGTTCGAGGTCTGGTCCGACGGCGAGCGGCACGCCGCCGCACTCACCCGCCGCCGGCCGGCCGCGCGGGTGCGACCGGCCGTCGCGGCGCGCGGCGCGACCTCCGGCTGAAACAGGCCCTCCCCCACCGCTTCCCGGTCGGTCATGGGCGCGGGCAGGCGGGAAGCCGCGGCGCGGCGCGACCTCCGGCTGAAACAGGCCCTCCCCCACCGCTTCCTGGTCGGTCATGGGCGTGGACAGGCGGGAAGCCGCGGCGCGGGGCGACTCCCGGGTGGAACAGGTCCTCCGCACCGTCCCGGTCGGCCCTGGGTGCCCGGCTGAACCGTCCTCCCAGCTCACGAGCGCTTCCCGGTCGCGGCCCTGGTTCGCCGGGCGGGGAGCCGCGCGCTCAGATCGGTGGCCGTGACACGGCATTGGCGCCCGTTTCGGTGGTACTACACCGACGTCGGGTGATTTTTCCGGGCAAGGAAGGGGCAATACCAACCTATTTAATCGGGAAAGTAGGAGGACTCCCATGGCCCTGCCCGACTTCCTGGTCATCGGGGTGCCGAAGGCCGGCACCACGGCCCTGCACGCGGCGCTGGCACGCCATCCCCGGCTCTTCATGTCTTCCGTCAAGGAGCCGAAGTTCTTCCTCACCGACGGTCCGCCCCCGCTGAAAGGCGGGCCGGGGGACGCGGAGACCTACCGCGAGCACGTATGGCGGCGCACCGACTACGAGGCGCTGTTCGCGGACGCGCCGCCGGGGGCGCTGCGCGGCGAGTCCACCCCCTTCTACCTCTACGACCGCGCTGCCCAGCGGCGGATCAAGGAGACGATCCCGGACGCGAAACTCATCGTCTCGCTGCGCGACCCGGTGGAGCGCGCCCACTCGAACTGGACCCACCTGTGGTCGGCCGGGCTGGAGCCGATCGGCGACGTCATCGAGGCGTGCGCGGCCGAGAAGCGGCGGATCGCCGACGGCTGGTCGCCGTTCTGGCACTACGTCGGCCTCGGCCGGTACGGCGAGCAGCTCGCGCACCTGTTCACGCTGTTCCCCCGGGAGCAGGTGCTGGTCTTCCGCTATCGGGATCTGGTGGACCGCCCCGCCGCCACCCTCGATCGCATCTGCGCGTTCCTCGGGGTGGAGCAGGGGCTGGTCGGCGAGGTGCCCAGGGAGAACGTCACGGCCCATCCGCGGCACAGCCGCAGGCACCGCATCCTGGCCCGGCTCGCCCGGCTCGGCGACCCGGTGCTGGGCCAGCGGCTCACCACGCCGCTGGAGCGGGTGCTGCAGCGCGACGGCCAGCCCCGGCGGCCGCTCACCTGGGCGCAGCGCCAGGAGCTGCTCGCCTACTTCGCCGCCGACATCGCGCTGCTGCGCGACGTGCTCGGCCGCGACTCCGGCGACGACTTCGGCGACTGGCTGCGCCCCCGTGAGCGGTCGGGCGGCCTCGTCGGAGCCCGGCCGTCCGGCCAGCGGCAGGCCCGCAACGGCCGCGCCAGGAGCGTCTCCGACCCGGCCGGCCGGCGGCAGGGCATGAACGGCCCGCCCGGAGGCGATCCCACGGGGGCGTGACCCCGGGACTCGGCCGCCGTCACCCCCGTGCCCGCTCCCGCCTCAGCTGTCCACGGCGGTGCCGCCCGCGGGCGTCGCAACCGCCCGCCGGAGCGGTCGGCGCAGCGTGGTCGGCGCAGCGTGGTCGGCGCAGCGTGGTCGGCGCGGCGGGGTCGGTGCAGCGTGGTCGGTGCAGCGTGGTCAGCGGGGCGAGGCCGGTGCGGCGGGTCTCAGCGCGGCGGGGCCGGTACAGCAGGGTCAGTGCAGCTCGGTGCGCAGTTCGTGGGCCCCGTCGGCGCGGGTCAGCTCGTAGTAGAGGCGGTGGCCCCCCTCCACGGGCACGATCGACAGGTAGCGCAGCCCTCCCCCGGCGTGCTCCGACTGGGCGACGGGGGCGGTTCCGGTAGCGGTGAGCGTGGACGGGCCGGGGCCGATGGCCACGCCGGTGCGCTCCTCGTAGTTCTCCTCCGCCGACGCGCGGCCGTCGTAGTAGGCGATGACGGTGCCGCCGCTGAACGTGACCGCGGTCACCCGCACACCACGCGAGTCCCACTCGCCGGGCCGCCGGTCGAGCGCGGTCCCCTGCCAGGTCCACTCGACGCCGTCGGTGCTGGTGGCGTACTCGGTCACCATCTGGTCGGCCTCGTCGGGGTCCTCCAGGGGGTGGCAGGACGCCCACAGGTGCCACACGCCACCGTGGTGGAGGATCACGGGGTCCTTGACACCGGTCTTGAGGTCGCCGGGCAGCACCACCCGCGCGTCGGCGGGGTCGAACTCCGCCGGCCCGGCGGCCTCGATCATCTCGACCCGCCAGTGCTTGGTGCCGTACGTGGCGCAGCTCAGGTAGAGGCGCCACCTGCCCTCCGGCGTCACCACGAGCGTCGGGCGCTCCAGCGACTCGGTCTTCATCTCGTCCTTGGTGATGGTGAGGAGCTTCTCGAACCGCTCCCCGTCGGCCGAGCGGGCGATCTCAACGGCGTACCCCCGCCCGTCACCGAGCGGCCGGCGCAGCCGGTAAGCCAGATAGATCCATCCGTCCCTGGCCACGGCACTGGGCGCGCCCGCCCAGAATCCTGGCCCGTCTCCGGGCGGAGGAACCGCGACGACTGACCGTTCCGGCTTCGGTGCGAACACGTCTCTTCTCCGTACTGAGCGACGACGGTGGACGGGGCCGGCTCCCACCGGCCCTTCTTGGCTGTAGTGAATTACCAGCGGCCCGCCGCGAGGCCAAGTGTCCTCGCCATCGGACGACCATGTCTATACAAAACCCGCTTGCTTTGCGGGTTTTGTCAGGATAGGGCAGACCCGCCACTGCTCGCGCCCGCTACCTGCGGAAAAGTCAGGTGAACCCGGAACGGGAGGGCGGCGTATCTCCGGGCGTAAGGGCATGCCGACACAGTTCTGACCACTCTCAGGAGGCCCCATGCGGGCACGTATCGTCACGCTCTGCGCCGCGCCGCTCGCGCTGGCGCTGGCCGGAGCCGCACCGGCCCACCCCGCTTCGTCCCCCCACGCCTCCCGTTCCTGGCAGGGCTCCGGCCACCAGGTCCACACCGCGGCGAACCGGTCCGCGAGCACGGCACGCACCCCCGCCCGGTTCGCCAGGGTCGACCTGGTCTCCGACGTGGCGGGCCGGGCGGCGCTCACCGATCCCAAGCTGGTCAACCCCTGGGGCCTCGCGATGGGCGCCACCCTCTGGGTGTCCAACGCGGGGACCGGCACGGCGACCGTCTACACCGGAGGCGCCGGGACGGTCAGGAAGGCACCCACCACGGTGGCGATCCCCGGCGGCATCCCCACCGGCCAGGTGGCGTACACGGGCGACGCCTTCACGATCAAGGGCAAGGCCGGCACCGCGCCCGCCTCGTTCATCTTCTCCAGCCCCAGCGGCGCCATCACCGCCTGGAGCGCCAAGGCCGATCCGCACAACGCGGTCATCGCCGCGTTCACCCGCGGCGCCGACTACAAGGGCCTGGCGCTGATGACCACCGACCGGGGCACGTTCCTGCTCGCGCCGTCCTTCTCCCACGGCGCCGTCCACGTCTTCGACGACGACTTCCGGCGGGTGCGGCTGTCGCGCCGCGCGTTCCGCGATCCGTTCCTGCCCGCGCACTACTCCCCCTTCAACGTCGAGATCGCCGGGAGCTCGGTCGTCGTCGCGTACGCCAAGCGGGACCCCGCGACCGGCAGGCCGGTGGCGGGCCGGGGCAACGGGTTCGTCAGCCAGTTCACCGCGAGCGGCCGCTTCGTGCGGCGTCTCGCCTCCCGCGGCCCGCTGAACGCTCCGTGGGCGCTGACGCTCGCCCCCGCCGGGTTCGGCGCGTACGCCGGTGCGCTGCTGGTGGGCAACTTCGGCGACGGATGGATCAACGCGTACAACCCGAAGACCGGCCGCTACCTCGGCCCGCTGCGCGGGGCGGACGGCAGGGCGATCGCCGTCGAGGGGCTGTGGGACCTCGAACCCGGCACGGCGGCCAACGGCGGCGCCGACGCGGTGTGGTTCTCGGCCGGCATCTCGGGGGCGCGGCACGGCCTGCTCGGCCTGATCCGCCCGGCCACGGCCGCGGGCACCGCCTCGCCCACGCCGGCGTCCCCGCCGACCTCCAGGCCGACCTTCAGGCCGACCTCCAGGCCGGCGTCCACGACCTCGGCCAGACCTGCGCCGTCACACTCCCACCCATCAGGCGGCTACGGCTACTGAGCGGCCGCTCAGCGGCTGTGAATCGGCACCGATCAACCACTGAGCGTCGCCGAGCGGCGGACCGGTCCCGGGACACGCCCACCCGCGGCCGATCCCACACCCCGGGGAGCGGTATGACTGTAGACATGGACAAGGCAGACATCGGAGTGACGGGCCTGGCGACCATGGGCCGCAACCTCGCCCGGAACTTCGCCCACCACGGTCACGTGGTCGCGGTGCACAACCGCACGGAGAGCCGTACCACCCGCTTCATGGAGGAGCACCGCGACGAGGGCGCGTTCCTGCCGGCGGGCACGATCGAGGAGTTCGTGGCCTCCCTCGAACGGCCACGCAAGGCGATCATCATGGTCAAGGCCGGGGCCCCCACCGACGCCGTGATCGAGGAGCTCGCCGCCGTCATGGAGCCGGGCGACATGATCATCGACGGCGGCAACGCCCACTACCTGGACACCCGCCGGCGGGAGGCCGCGCTGCGCGAGCGGGGCATCCACTTCGTCGGCACCGGAATCTCGGGCGGCGAGGAGGGCGCGCTCAACGGCCCGAGCATCATGCCGGGCGGCGACGCCGCGGCGTACGAGACGCTCGGCCCCCTGCTGGAGGACATCGCGGCGAAGGTCGACGGGGTGCCGTGCTGCGTGCACGTGGGCCCCGACGGCGCGGGCCACTTCGTCAAGATGGTGCACAACGGCATCGAATACGCGGACATGCAGCTCATCGCGGAGTCGTACGACCTGCTCCGGCAGGCTCTCGGGCTGAGCCCCAAGGAGCTGTCCGACGTCTTCCGCGAGTGGAACCGGGGCGACCTGGAGTCGTACCTGATCGAGATCACCGCCGAGGTGCTCGGTCACACCGACGCCGCCACGGGCAAGCCGTTCGTCGACGTCGTGCAGGACCAGGCCGAGCAGAAGGGCACCGGCCGCTGGACCGTGCAGAGCGCGCTCGACCTCGGCGTCCCGGTCACCGGAATCGCCGAGGCGGTGTTCGCCCGGGCGCTGTCGGGCCACCCCGAGCAGCGGGCCGCCGCCCGCTCCCTCACCGGCCCCTCGGGGACGGCCGGCGACTCCGGCCTCGTCGAGGACGTGCGGCGGGCGCTGTACGCCTCCAAGATCGTGGCGTACGCCCAGGGGTTCGACCAGATGGCCGCCGCGAGCGCGGAGTACGGCTGGAGCCTGAACCTGGGCGCGATGGCCACGATCTGGCGCGGCGGCTGCATCATCAGGGCCCGCTTCCTCGACCGGATCCGGGCGGCGTACGACGCGGACCCGAACCTGCCGACGCTGCTGGTGGACCCGACGTTCGCCCAGGCCCTGGAGGACGCCCAGGAGTCGTGGCGGCGGGTCGTGGCGACGGCGGCGACGATCGGGGTGCCCACGCCGGGCTTCTCCTCGGCGCTGGCCTATTACGACGGGCTGCGCCGTGACCGGCTCCCCGCCGCGCTGCTGCAGGGGCTGCGCGACTTCTTCGGCGCGCACACCTACCGGAGGGTCGACCGGGAGGGCTCCTTCCACACCGACTGGTCGGGCGACCGGGCCGAGCGGCCCGCCTGACCACCCCGCAGAACGCGATACGGCGCACGTCCGCGCGGGGACGTGCGCCGTATCGTCATCGGCTCCGGATCAGGTCATCCGGGCCGGGTCATCCGGGCCGGGTCATCCGGGCCGGGTCATCCGGGCCGGGTCACTCGAAGGCGGCGGCCGCCATCGGCTCCGCCTTCTCGCCGGGGGCGGCGCTGGGAGCGCCGCTGCGCAGCGGGACGTGCTTGATGAAGGCCGCGATGATCGGGACGACCGCGGCGAACACGACCGACCACAGGAAGACCGTTCCGATCGTGTTGGCGAGCGCCTCCAGGAAGCCCGACTTGATCGTCGGCGGGAGAGCGTCGAGCACCTTGTGGTCGATCGGCCCGCCGCCGGAGCCCGCCAGTGCTGCGGCCTGCGGGCCGAGCTTGGCGCTGATCTCGTCGACCAGCCGGCTGTTGAAGATGGCGCCGAACAGCGAGATGCCGAACGAACCGCCGATCGAGCGGAAGAACGTCGAGGCGCTGCTGGCGACGCCGATGTCCTTCTGCTCGACGCTGTTCTGCGCGATCAGCATGGTCGTCTGCATCAGGAAGCCCATGCCGAGGCCGAGGACGGCGATGTAGACGCCGGTCCGCCAGGCGGGGGTGTGGACGTCCTGCGTCGACAGCAGCCACATCCCGATGGCCATGATCACGCCACCGATCACCGGGAAGCTCTTGTACTTGCCCGTCTTGGTGATCGCCCGGCCGACGAACAGCGACACGACCATCGACGAGGCCATCATCGGCAGCAGGAGCAGACCGGAGTTGGTGGCCGTCGAGCCCTGCACGATCTGCTGGAACATCGGCAGGAAGGTGATCGCGCCGAACATCGCGAAGCCGAGCAGGAAGCCGAGCAGGTTGATCAGCGTGAAGTTCCGGTTGGCGAACACGTGCAGCGGCAGAATCGGCTCGGCCGCCTTGCGCTCGATCGGGATGAACACCGCCAGCGCGACGACCGCCAGGGCGGCCAGCCCCAGGATCTGCCACGAGCCCCACGGGTAGCCGTGCTCCTGACCACCCCACGAGGTGATCAGCACGATCGCCGTGATCGCCACGGTGAGGACGGCCGCGCCGGCCCAGTCGATGCGGTGCTCGGTGCGGTGCTTGGGCAGGTGCAGCTTGAGCACCAGCCAGAGCAGCGCCACGCCGCCGAGCGGCAGGTTCACGTAGAACGCCCAGCGCCAGTTGAGGTTGTCGGTGATGAACCCGCCGACGAGAGGCCCCGCGATCATGGCCAGCGACATGATCGCCGCCATGATGCCCTGGTACTGACCCCGCTCACGGGGCGGGACCAGGTCACCGATGATGGACATCACGCCCACGATGAGCCCGCCGGCGCCGAGGCCCTGCAGCGCGCGGAAGGCGATCAGCTCGATCATGCCGTCGCCGGTGCCGCCGAACAGCGACGAGCCCGCCATGCCGCAGAGCGCGGAACCGACCAGGAAGATGATGATCGAGCTCAGGAAGATGTTCTTGCGCCCATAGAGGTCGCCGAGCTTGCCCCAGATCGGCGTGGAGACCGTGGTGCCGAGCACGTACGCGGTGGTGACCCAGGTGAAGTAGTCCAGGCCGTTGAGTTCCCCGACGATCCTCGGCATCGCCGTACCGACGATCATGTTGTCCAGCATCGCCAGCATCATCGCCAGCATCAGGCCAGGTAAAACGATCATCACTTCCCGGGACCGGCCGGGCGCGGCCGCGGTCTCCGTCGTCATGGGTGCCCCCTTTGGAGAAAATTACTTACTTGCCGACAGGCTAGTGCCCGAGGCACGGTATTGTCCTTACTTGCCGGCCGTCAAGTTAATTAGGAACCGTTGGAATGGGTGCTCAAACCGACACGCGCAGCCGCATCCAGGAGGTCGCGATCAGGCTCTTCACCGAGCAGGGGTACGAGGCGACGTCGCTCCGGGAGATAGCCGAGGCCCTCGGCGTGACCAAAGCGGCACTCTACTACCACTTCCGCACCAAGGAAGACATCGTCGCCAGCCTGATCGAAGACCGCGTCAAGGCGCTGGACGAGCTGATCGCGTGGGCGAACGGGCACCCGCGCACCCCGGAGACCCGGGGGGAGCTCATCCGCCGCTACTCGGCGCAGATGTCCGAGGGACGCCACCACGAGATCATGCAGTTCATGGACCGCAACAAGACGGCGTTGCAGGGCCACGCCCAGGTCGACCTGATGCGCGAACGCCTGGGCGAGCTGATGCAGGCGCTGTGCGGCCCGGACGACCCGCTGCCGGTCCGGCTGCGGCGCTCGATGGCGCTGTTCGCGATGCACGCGGCCTGGTTCTTCCTCCGCGACGAATCCTCGACCGAGGAGGAGCGGACCGCTGCGGGGCTGCAGGTCGCACTGGAATTGGCCGACGCCTCGGGTAGTTGATCCCTCTCTCGTGGGAAGGTGATCGACATGCTCTTCGGACAGGAACACGTCAAGCGTTACATCGAGACCGACGGCGAGGAAGGCCACGACTGGCAGGGCACCACGGTGGCCATCCTCACCACCAAGGGCCGCAAGTCGGGCCTGCCTCGCAGCACTCCTTTGATCTATCAGCCGTACGGCGACGCCTATCTGGTGGTGGCCTCCAAGGGCGGTGCGCCCGAGCACCCGCTCTGGTATCGCAACCTCCAGGCCGATCCCGAGGTGGAGTTCCAGATCAAGGGAGACAGGTTCAAGGCGCACGCCCGTACGGCGACCCCGGAGGAACGCCCGGACATGTGGCGGACGATGACCGCCGCGTGGCCCGCGTACGACGAGTACGCGACCAAGACCGACCGGGAGATCCCGATCGTCGTCATCGAACGCGTGTAGTTCGCCGGGCGGGCCGGGCGGCCGGTGGTCAGGAACCGCCGGCTCCCGGCTCGCCTCGTCGTCCGCACGCGGCGTCTCGTCGGCGGCGTGCAGATGGGTGCGCTCCCCGTCGTGGTCGAAGATGCTGAGGATCTCGACCGGCCCCTCGTGGGCGTCGACGCTGTGCGGGGTCATGCTCATCGGGGGCCCCTCCCGGCGAACCCGGTGACTCGTGCGGCCGGCGGCGGTATCTTTCCCGCGTGATCCTCAGTGACGGGGGAGGTTCCGTGAGCGACGGCCGCACCGCCGAAATCATGATCGCCGAGGCCCGCAAGGCATTCTGGGTCATGGTCGGCTTCCTGGCGCTGATCTGGGTCGTGCAGGTGGCCAACTGGGCCTCGGCCTACTCGCTCAGCTACAGCTACGGGATCAGGCCGTGGGACCTCGGGCGACTGCCCGGGATCGTGTCCGCTCCGCTCCTCCACTGGAGCTGGGAGCACATCGAGGGCAATTCCGGGCCGCTGTTCATCTTCGGGTTCCTCGCCGCCTACCGGGGCGTGCGGCGCTTCCTCGGCGTGACCGCGCTCATCGCCGTCGCCAGCGGGCTCGGCTCGTGGTTCACCGCCGACTCCTCCACGGTCGGCGCGGGCGCGAGCGGGCTGGTGTTCGGCTACTTCGGGTACGTGCTCGTACGCGGAGCCTTCGACCGGCATCTGATCGACATCGTCATCGGCCTGGTCATGGGCCTGTGCTTCGCCTACCAGTTCGCCGGCCTGCTGCCCGCCGAGGGCATCGGCTGGCAGGCCCACGTCTTCGGTTTCGCCGGCGGCATCCTCGGCGGCTACCTGTTCCGCGACCGGAAGGCCAAGCACATCGGCAAGGGCACGACCGGGAGCGCGGCCCCCGGCACGAACGCCCCTCCCGGCTCCAGGGCGGCCCTGCTCAAGGAGATCGAGGACCTCGGCCTGTGACGCGTACGGGTCAGACCTCGCACGGGTCGGGCGGGTAGAGGGGGATGGTGGCGGTGAGCGCGAACCCGCCCTCGCGGGTCAGGCCGTACGTGAGCCGCCCGCCCAGCTGGGCGACGCGCTCACGCAGGCCCGGCAGCCCGTAGCCGCCTCCGGCGTCGGCGGGCACCCGGACCGGCACCGCCCGGCCCTTGCCGCTGTTGACGACCGACACGTTCAGCACGTCGCCGTGTGCCTCGCAGACCACCTGCACGTCTGCCCCGGGCGCGTGTTTGCGCACGTTGTTGAGGCCCTCCTGGACGACGCGGTAGCAGGCGTGACCGGCCTGCCGCGACAGCGTCTCCTCCGGCACGTCGTAGTGCAGGGCGACGCGCAGGCCGGTGGCCCTGCTCTCCTCGACCAGGCGGGGTATCCCCTCGACGCTCTCCGCCGAGGGAGGCAGGTCCCTGCGCCGCAGCGCCGTGAGCAGCTCGCGCAGCTCGGTCAGCGCCCGCACGCCCTTGTCCTCGATGTTCCTGGCCAGCTTGCGGATCTCCTCCAGCTCGTCGGTGTCCTGGATGAGCCCGGCGTTCAGCACCATCACGGTCACCGCGTGCGTCACCGTGTCGTGCAGCTCACCGGCGATGCGGCGGCGTTCCTGGGCGGCGGCGCGCTCCTCGCGCGCCCGCACGCCCGCGCGCAGCTCCCGGATCATCGTGCGGTAGCGCCACACCCACGTGCCCACCAGCGCGGGCAGGAAGATCAGTGTGATCGCCCGCACCGCCAGGGCGACCGGCAGCCGGTCGGTGTAGGGGCTCGCCCAGTCGGCCAGCATGTAGACCCCGGCGAGCGCGGCGGCCACCCACGGCCATCGGCGCACCGTGTTCTGCGCCGTCATCGAGTACGCCGCCAGCATCAGCGGGATGGTCTCGCCCGCGAGCAGGGCGCAGGCGACCGTGGCCCCGATCATCGGCCAGGCCACGCTGCGCCGCACCAGCATGGACAGGGCCGCCGCGCACACGGCGGCGACCTGCGCCCACCACGGCACGGCGAGGAACGGCAGGTCCGGGAAGGAGTGGCCGAACAACACCGGCGGCAGCCCGAAGGCGAGCACCGCGACGGCGAGCAGCACGTCAGCCGCCGCCTCCCGGCGCTCGGCGAGCCCGGCCCACTTCTCCCCCATACCGCTAGTTTGTGGGTTTGACCTGCGGCTTCGTGCAGCGCCACACCCCTTTGACGTAGCTGTGCCACACCTTGCCGTACGCCGGGCCGGTCGAAACAGTCATGCGTCTTGGGCAGGATAAGAGCGTGAGCGACAGCATGAGCCTCCTCCGCCGTCTTCCGTCCGGCCCAGAAGCCGGAGCCGACCCGGACGCGCTGTTCGACGCGTTCGCGTCCTGGAACGCCGATCGGGGGCTCACGCTCTACCCGGCACAGGAGGAGGCGCTGATCGAGGTCGTCTCCGGCAACAACGTGATCGTGTCCACGCCCACGGGCTCGGGCAAGAGCCTGATCGCGGCAGGGGCGCACTTCGCGGCGCTGGCCCGCGACGAGATCAGCTTCTACACCGCGCCGATCAAGGCGCTGGTGTCGGAGAAGTTCTTCGACCTGTGCGCGCTGTTCGGCACCGAGAACGTCGGCATGATGACCGGCGACGCCACCGTGAACGCCGACGCGCCCGTCATCTGCTGCACCGCCGAGATCCTCGCCCAGATCGCGCTGCGCGACGGAGCGGACGCCGACGTCGGCACCGTGATCATGGACGAGTTCCACTTCTACGCCGAGCCCGACCGCGGCTGGGCCTGGCAGGTGCCGCTGCTGGAGCTGCCGCAGGCGCAGTTCGTGCTCATGTCGGCCACGCTCGGCGACGTCGAGCGCTTCCAGACCGACCTCACCCGCCGCACGGGCCGTCCCACCAGCGTGGTCAAGCACGCCGAGCGCCCGGTGCCGCTGATCTACTCCTACCGCACCACTCCCCTGCACGAGACGCTGGAGGAGCTGCTGTCCACCCAGCAGGCCCCGGTCTACGTCGTGCACTTCACGCAGGCCGCGGCGATGGAGCGGGCCCAGGCGCTCATGAGCATCAACATGTGCACCAAGGCCGAGAAGGAGGCCATCGCCGCCCTCATCGGCAACTTCCGCTTCACGACCCGCTTCGGCCGGGCCCTGTCCCGGCTCGTACGGCATGGCATCGGCGTGCACCACGCGGGCATGCTGCCGAAATACCGCCGCCTGGTGGAGCGGCTGGCCCAGGCGGGCCTGCTGAAGGTCATCTGCGGCACCGACACGCTCGGCGTTGGGGTCAACGTCCCGATCCGCACCGTGCTGTTCACGGCGCTGTCGAAGTTCGACGGCACCAAGGTGCGGCGGCTGCGGGCGCGGGAGTTCCACCAGATCGCCGGGCGGGCCGGGCGGGCCGGTTTCGACACGGTCGGATACGTCGTCTGCCAGGCGCCCGACCACGTGATCGAGAACGAGCGGGCGCTGGCGAAGATCGGCGACGACCCCAAGCGGCGCCGCGGCTACGCGCGCAAGAAGCCCCCGGAGGGGTTCGTCGGCTGGAGCGAGGACACGTTCGAGAAGCTCCAGACGGCCGAGCCCGAGCCGCTGACCTCCCGGTTCAAGGTCAGCAACGCCATGCTGCTGTCGATCATCAACCGGCCCGGCGACTGCTTCCAGGCGATGAAGCGGCTGCTCACCGACAACCACGAGGACCGCAAGGCGCAGCGCCGCCACATCAGCCACGCCATCGCGATCTACCGCTCGCTGCTGGCCGGCGGCATCGTGGAGAAGCTCGCCGAGCCCGACGAGCACGGCCGGATGGCCCGGCTCACCGTCGACCTCCAGGAGGACTTCGCGCTCAACCAGGCGCTGTCCACCTTCGCGCTGGCCTCCTTCGAGCTGCTCGACCGCGCCTCCCCGACGTACGCGCTCGACATGGTCTCGATCGTCGAGTCCACGCTCGACGACCCCCGGCAGATCCTGCACGCCCAGCTCAACAAGGCCAGGGCCGAGGCGGTCGCGCAGATGAAGGCCGACGGCATCGAGTATGAGGAGCGGATGGAGCGCCTCGCCGAGATCACCCATCCGATGCCGCTGGCCGACCTGCTCTTCGGCGCGTACGAGACCTACCGGCGCGGCCACCCGTGGGTCGGCGACCACGTCGTCAGCCCCAAGACGATCGTGCGCGACATGTACGAGCGGGCCATGACCTTCACCGAGTACATCCAGTTCTACGAGCTGGCCCGCTCGGAGGGCACGGTGCTGCGCTACCTGGCCGACGCCTACCGGACGCTGTCGAAGACGGTGCCCGAGCACCTGAAGACCGACGACCTGGTGGACCTCATCGAATGGCTCGGCGAGCTGGTGCGCCAGGTCGACTCCAGCCTGATCGACGAGTGGGAGAAGCTGGCCAACCCCGCCGAGGCGCTGGCGGCCGGGGAGGAGCTGGAGACCAAGACCCGCCCGGTCACCGCCAACGCCCGCGCCTTCCGGGTGCTGGTCCGCAACGCGATGTTCCGGCTGGTGGAGCTCGCCGCGCTCGACCGAGAGGAGGAGCTGGTCGAGCTCTACCCGGACGTCGACTGGGCCGCGGGCCTCGACGCCTACTACGAGGAGCACGACGAGATCCTCACCGGCCCGGCCGCCCGCGGCCCGGCCCTGCTGCTCATCGAGGAGGAGAAGGAGCTGTGGCGGGTGCGTCAGATCATCGACGACCCGGCAGGCGACCACGACTGGGGCATCGGCGCCGAGGTCGACCTGGCCGCCTCCGACGAGGAGGGCCACGCCGTGCTCCACGTCACCGGCCTCACCCGCCTCTGAGCCGCGTCCACCTCTGAGGGGCGGCGTACGGCGCCCGCTCAGCCGTAGAACTTCCTGGCGCCCTCATGGAGCGGCACGGGGTCGGTCTTCGGCGCGTCGCCAAGGTGATCTCCTTGGCCGCCGCGTGCACTGCGGGCGTCCATCTCGATCGCGAGGAAGACGCCCAGGTAGTAGAGGACGGTCGGGATCGTGGCGTAGACGAGCACGGTCAGGTAGCTCACGCGCAGGTATTCGGCGATGATGAACGCCGCCGCGCCCAGCGTGGGAGGCGAGAGGATCGCGCCGATGCCGGCCGCCGCCAGCACTCCCCCGGCCTGCTCGCGCGGGTAGCCGGCGCGGCGCAGGATGGGCCAGGCCACGCTGCCCACGCTCACCGTCGTCGCCACGCCGGAGCCGCTCACCGTGCCGAGCAGGAACCCCGCGAGCGTGACCGTGCGCCCCGGCGCGGAGCGCGAGCGGCGGAACGCGGCGAAGAACCGGCCCGCCCTGGAGGCGTCCAGCACGGCGCGAGGGGCTCCGGCTGTCAAAGCCCGATCGGGCATGGCCCGTTCGGGGGAACACCACGCGCCGCCCCGCCGGTCTCGGCACGATAGCCAGCACCACCACGATCCCCGTCCGCGAATGTCGGTGGCGGCGCGTACGTTCACGCCGGAAGCACATCCGAGTTGGTGATGAGCATGACCACGATCCAGGAGCAGGCGGCCGTCCTCGCCCTGACCAGGGCCACGCACGGCGCGCCCTGGTTCCACACCGCACGCGTCATCCTCGACGCCGGCAGCGCGCTGAAGCTGCTCGACGGCGGGTGCGCGAGCCGGGACGAGGACGACCGGGCGCACGCCGCCGCCGTCGCCGCCCGTGTCGGGCCCGCCGACCTCGCGTGGGGGCGTGAGCTCGTCGCCGCCATGCGGGCCGAGGGCGTCCGCCTCGTCACCGTGCTCGACGCCGATTACCCCGGCAACCTGCTCTGGGCGTACGACCGGCCGCCGTTCCTCTGGGTGCGCGGCGGGTTCCGATCCGGAGACCATCGGGCCGTCGCCGTGATCGCCGAGCGCGACGCCGGCCACGCCGCCGACGCGGCACGGTCCCTGGCCGAGGCCGGGCTGGTCGTCGTCTCGCCTCTCCGCACTCCGGTGGACGCCGCCGTCCACCGGGCCGCGCCGGCCGCCGGTGGACGGACCCTGGGCGTCCCCGAGGGCGGCGTCGGCGGCCCGGCAGCCCTCGGGGAGTACGCCAGTGTGGCCGGGCGGATAGCCGAGCGCGGCGCGGTCGTCTCCTCCTGCTGGCCCGGCACCGCCCCCGGCGGCCGCGCCGCCGACCACGCATGCGTCGTGACCTGCGGACTGGCCGACTGCCTGTACGTCGTGGACGGCGCCGACGGCGGCCCTTCCTCCCGGCACGTCGAGGAGGCGCTGAACACCGGCAAGCATGTGTTCGTGTCACAGCGGCTCCACCAGGAACAGCCGTGGGCGCGGCGAGCGGGCGCACGGGGAGGCATGACTGCCGTTCAGGACATTGACGACCTGTGCGCGCAGGCGGTGAATCTCGTAGATATGGCCCCCCGAACGAACACCTGCTGATGATGGGTGACGCCGAGGCGTTCACTCGTGATTTCCTGCCGCTGTTCCGTGCCGTCCCGCCCGCCCGGCCGGGTGTCTGCCGAATCTGCCATTCCGGGCCGAACGACCGCGCGGACGGCCGGCCGTGGCCCATCTGCGCCAGTTGCAAACGCACGACGGAGCGCCTGACCGGCCACACCGAGCACGTCGTGCCGATCTCGCTGACCATCAAGGACACGCAGTTGTACGACGTCCTGGTGCGCAGGCGAGAACCCGCCATCGGCACGGCACGGCGCAACCGGCTCGATTTCCTGGCCGCGACCCTGACCCACTTCTTCCGCGAACACGCCGCCTGCCTCCAGGGGCTGGCCGGCGGGCCCTTCACGACGGTGGCCACGATCCCGAGCACGCGCACCGAGCGCCCCATCGAGGCGTTCCACTACATGGAGAAGGTCATCGGCAAGGTCGGCGCGTGGGCCCGCCTTCACCGGCCCCTCCTGCTCCAGGCGGTGGACGCGTACGCTCCGGTGCTCGCCGCGCGCGACTCCCACCCGGCCGCGTTCCGGGTGCTGGGCGACAGGGGGCAGGGCGACGGGGTGCATGGCGCCCGGGTGCTGCTGGTGGACGACCTGTTCGTGTCCGGAGCCCACGTGCAGAGCGCCGCGTCCGCGCTCATCGGCCGAGGCGCCAGGGCGGTCGTGGCCCTCGTGATCGCCAGGTTGGTGAACCCGGCGTCGACGGACCCCTACAGCGCCGGGATCTGGCAGGAGTCGGGCGACCGGCGCTTTGGCTTCGACCGCTGCTGCGTCTGCGACCGCGACCGCGACCACCCGGCGGCGCGGCAGCCGGTGCGGCGGGCCCGGGGGTGATCCGGGCCCGGGTTCACGGGCGGCTGCCGCGGGCGGACCGCAAGACGTAGGCGGTGAGCACCGCGGCCCCGATGACGGCCTGGGCCGCGAGATACGGCGCCACCGAGGCGGGCCGCGACGCCAGCGCGGCGAGCGCGGGCAGCGACCCGGCCAGCGCGAGGTCCACGCCGGTGAACGCCCACAACAGCGGTCCGGTGGGCACCGCGCCGCCCGGGGTGTCGATGACCGGCATGGAGTGGTCGACGGGACGCCGCCGGGCCATCCGCAGCGCGCCCGCGGCGAGCGCGGGGGCGGCCGCAGGACCGAGCGCCCACCAGGCTCCCGGCGGCAGCTCGCCCACGGCCTGGAGCACTCCCAGGGCGAGCGCCGACCAGGCGGCGGCCAGCAGCGCGGGCAGCACGGCCCGGGCGGCCATCACGGCCCTGCCGTCCACGGCCAGCATGCGGGCCAGGGCCGGGTCGCCGCCGTCGCGCCGGACCCCCGCCGTGCACATCGCGGCGGCGGTCAGCGCCCCGCACAGCAGCAGCCCGGCGGCCGGTCCGAGCCCGTCTCCTGTGGCGTTCGCGCAGACGGCGGGCAGGGCCGCGGCGCCGAGCAGCGCCGCCAGGCGGCCGGGCCGCCTGCCCACCCGCAGCCATTCCTGCCAGGCCGGCGCGGACGCCGGGCCGAGCCGCGACACCAGGCGGGGCCAGGGACGCGAACGCAGGGCACGGCCGCGCCAGTGGGCGTCCTCCGCGACCCAGGTGAGCATCCCGGGATCAAGGGTGGTCGCCGCCGAGGTCACCCGCGCCGTCCTGGTCGAGGAGGCCAGGATCCGGTGGGCGGGGATGCGGTCGAGCGCCGCCCAGGCCCGCCGTACGAGGAAGGCGGCCACGACGGAGGCGACGCCCGCGACCGCCGCGCCCAGGGACGCGGGCGCCTCGGCGACGGCGGCGAGCATCCGGCGGGCGGGGCCCGCGCCGAGCACGGCCGCGAGCACGGCCACGGAGAGAGCCCCGCCGATCAGGAGCTGCAGCCGGGTGTCGGCGGCCGGGGACTGCTGGCCGAGCACCGCCGTGGCCATGCCGCCCGCGCCCGCGGCGGCGCCGAGCACCAGCGCCGCCGCGAGCCGCACCCCGAGCTGACCGGGGGCTCCGAACAGCCACAGCGCGGTCAGCCCGAGCGCCGCCCCCGCGAGCACCGCCGCCACCAGCAGGAGCAGCGCCGTACGGCCGAGCACGGCCCGGCGGGGCAGCGGCGACGTCACCAGCCACGACGCGTCGGCGGCGGGCAGCACGACGGGCCCGAGGGCCCGGGCCAGGGCGAGGAATCCCGCGTAGGCCGCGGCGACCAGCGCCAGCCCGGGGCCGAGCCGTGCGGGGTCGGCCTGACGGGCCAGCCCGGCGAGCGCCTCCGCGACCGGGTGGCCGAGCACCGCGGCGGCGACGAGCAGGACGAACACGCTGGTGTAGCGGTCCGACCAGGACGCCGGCCGCCTCCGGCGGGCGCGGAGGTAGGCGAAGGCGGGGTGCGTCCGCGCGGTCGCCGGGATCACGACGCCGCCCGCAGCGTGATCACACGGGCTCCCGTCTCCCGCGCCAGCAGCTCGTCGTGGGTGGCCATCACGACCGTGCCGCCCTCGGCGGCGTAACCGCGCAGGATCCCCGCGAGGCGCTGCCTGAACCCGGCGTCCAGGCCGCGCTCCGGCTCGTCCAGCAGGAGCAGGCTGCTCGGCCGCAGCAGCGCCATCGCCAGCGACAGCCGCTGCCGCTGGCCGGTGGACAGCGACAACGGGGCGAGATCGGCCCGGGCGGTCAGCTCGAACGTCTCCAGCGCCTCGTCGACCGTCAGGCGGGCGTCCTGGTGGACGGCGCTCATCAGCTCAAGATGTTCGCGGACGCTCAGGCCCGGATACCAGGCGGGTTCGTCGCCGGCCTGCACGACCCGCCGCCAGAAGTCCGGGAGGTCCGCCGGGGGCCCGCCGAGCACGTCGATCTCGCCGCGCGGCGAGGGGTGCAGACCGGCCAGGCAGCGCAGCAGCGTCGACTTGCCGACGCCGTTCTCCCCCATGACCGCGACGATCTCGCCCGGAGCGGCGGTGAGATCGACGTCGCGCAGCACGGGCACACCGCCCAGGTCCAGCCCGACTCCACGGGCCGTGATGATCGCGTTCGCCATGCCCAGAGCCTATGCGCAGGTGCCACAGGCGTGGTCAGCCGCCGGAGGTGGGGTCTTCGGCTCCGGCGCCGGGGATCGTCATGTCGTCGGGGTCGTCGAGCCAGCCGTGCGGCAGCGACACCTTCGACCGCTCACCGCTCTTGCCGCGCGGGCCGTCGGCCTCCTCCGGCCACGGCTGGTCCGCGTCGAGCTCGGCCACCCGCTCGGCCATCTCCGGCAGCCGGGTGACGGAGGTGAGGGCGCGACGGGTCTCGGCTCCGACGACGAAGCCCTTGAGATACCAGCCGACGTGCTTGCGGAAGTCGGCGAGGCCGTGCGGCTCACTGCCGATGACCTCGCACAACAGCTCGGCGTGGCGCAGCATCATCGCGCCGACCTGTCCCAGGGTCGGCCGGACGCGCTCGGCCGAGCCCCGGAAGGCGAGGTCGAGGTCGCGGAACAGCCACGGCCGCCCCAGGCAGCCCCGGCCGATCACCACTCCGTCGCAGCCGGTCTCCGCGACCATGCGCAGCGCGTCGTCCGCGCTCCAGATGTCGCCGTTGCCGAGCACCGGGATCTCGGGCACCGCGTCCTTCAGCCGCTTGATCGCGTCCCAGTGCGCCGTGCCGCCGTAGTGCTGCCGGGCCGTACGGGCGTGCAGGGCGACGGCGGCGAGGCCCTCCTCGACGGCGATCCGGCCCGCCTCGACGTAGGTCAGGTGGTCCTCGTCGATGCCCATGCGCATCTTCATCGTGACCGGCAGCGGCCCGGCGCCGGTCACCGCCTCGCGCAGGATGGCGCGCAGCAGGTTGCGCTTGTACGGCAGGGCCGACCCGCCGCCCCTGCGGGTGACCTTGGGCACCGGGCAGCCGAAGTTCAGGTCGATGTGGTCGGCCAGGTCCTCCTCGGCGATCATCCGGGCGGCCTTGCCGATGACGGCCGGATCGACCCCGTAGAGCTGGATGCTGCGTGGGGACTCGTCCGCGCCGAACCGGATCATCTGGAACGTCAGCGGCACCCGCTCGACCAGCGCGCGCGAGGTGATCATCTCGGACACGAACAGGCCGCCGCCCTGCTCCCGGCATAACGTCCGGAAACCGATGTTCGTGATGCCCGCCATGGGAGCGAGCACCACCGGGGGCCAGACCTCGAACGCGCCGACTTTCACCTGTTCATTCTCCCCGCTGCGGACTGTGAGCCGTACAAGATCGTGGACGTGAGGGATTTGCCCCGGATAATCTGACCTGGACCATCGGTGGGGGAGGTCGTCATGCTGCTGCGGCTGAGAATCGCCTTGCCGGACCGTCCGGGCTCGCTGAGTCAGGTGACCGGGATCCTCGGGTCCGCGGGCGCCGACATCACACAGGTGACGGTGCTCGACCGGGGTGACGGGCGCGCCCTCGACGACTTCACCGTCTACTGGCCCGATGCCGCTCCCCGCGAGGACCTCGTACGGGCACTGGAGGGCGTGGACGGGGTCAGCATCGACGGCATCTGGAGCACCAGGGAGGCTCCCGGCACCTATCCGGAGCTGGAGATCCTGAAGTTCCTCACCACGGCGGGCGACCGCGCGCTCGGCACGCTGATCGACTCCATGCCGGTGCTGTTCAGCGCCGACTGGGCGGCGGCGGCGACCGAGAAGGACCCGCGCGTGACCGTGTACGCGAGCTGGCGGGCGCCCGAGGACATCCCGTTCCCGGAGGAGACCCCGCCCCGGCCGACGGCCGCCACGCTGCCGTCCGGCCTGCACGTGATCGTCGCGCCGCTGCCGCCGCTGGCGCTGTCGCTGATGCTGGCCAGGGCCGAGGGGCCGTACTTCCACCGCAACGAGGTGCACCGGCTCACCCGGATCCTGGAGATCTTCCTGACCCTGCCCGCGATCGAGCGGGGCGCCGACCGCGCGTTCCGCAAGCCGAGCGCCCGGCCGTTCTGAGCCGCGCCGCGGCGCCGTTCCGAGCCGCGTGCCACGGCGCGGTTCCGAGCCGGACACCGGAGCGCCGTTCCGAGTACACACCGCAGCCGAAAACCCGGTACAGTAGCCACGTCGCCGCAAGGCGGACGCGGAAGTGGCTCAGTGGTAGAGCATCACCTTGCCAAGGTGAGGGTCGCGGGTTCGAATCCCGTCTTCCGCTCCGAGAGGTCACGATTGCGGGCCTCGCTCTGGTGGAGTGGCCGAGAGGCGAGGCAGCGGCCTGCAAAGCCGCGTACACGGGTTCAAATCCCGTCTCCACCTCTTTTTTTCTGTCCGGACGCCGCGATACGGCGCGCCGGACGCCTCGACGCGGGGCGTGCTCGGAGCTTCACGACGCGAATCGCCGCAGCTCGGCGGCCGGGGCCCGGCGGCCCCGGCCGGTCCCTGTCCCGGATCCATGACCGGGCGAGCACGGGCGGACGCTCTCCTCATCCCCGCCGTGTCACGGACGCGTCCCGGCACGCGATGGACAAGTCGCGGTAAGGCTTCTTCTCAACGTCCGAAGGCGGGCGCACACTGAAAGGGACACAACAGGCGATTCAGCGTGGAGTAGCTCGTGCACGGTCAGATGCCTCCAGCGATGCCCATGCTCTCTCGTGGAAAGCATCGCAATCCCAGCAAGGGCGCCTGCTTCATGGAGTTCGCGTCCTACCTCGCAGGCGAGCGGTGGAGCGACCATCCGTCGTGCACACATCCGCTGCTCGCCGGGCTCGCCCGCCTCGTCAACGACCACACCTCGGACGCCGCCCGGCCTCGCCTGGCCGAGCTGATCCCGTCGGTGATCGGCCTGACGGGCGACGATCCGCGCCTCGACGCGCGGATCGCCCTGTGCGCGGCCAGGGCCGCGCTGCCGGTCGTCGCACACGAGCGCCAGCTCGCGATGGCGGTCTCGATCCTTGCGGGCGAGCACGTGCTCGGCGAGCTGGAGGGCCGCCCCGCCGGCCACCTGGACGAGCGCAGCAGGCACGCGCTGGCCCAGGTGCCGGACGCCGCCCGGTGGGCCTACACCTTCGGGCGCGGCGTGCGGATCTCGCCCAAGGGCTTCCGCAGGTATGCCGCGCCCAACACGGTGCAGCTCGCGGTGCGGGGCATCGCGCAGGCGTGCGTGCCCGACCCCGATCCGCTGCTGCGCGACCTGCTGGCCGGCGCGATCGACGACTGCTGGGCGCTGCTGCGTCCCGCCGCGGGAGCCGGATCCGGCGGCGCATCCGATGCGGGGACCGTCTCCGAACCCGCGGCGGTCGATCCCGCGCGCTGGGCGGACGCCTGCCGTCTCACCGGCGTCTCGGCCTGACCACTCGCGGCCACCGGCTCCCCGTCGAGCCGGTGGCCGCCCATGCGCGCTGTGCGCCCTGTGGCCGTGCGAAGCACGCGCCGGGTCATCTCAGCGCGGCCCCGCGTACGGCCCGCTTCTCCGGCGCGCCGCGGCACGACTACTGGACAAATCGTCCTCTTCGGGGGGCGATCTCCCGCTTCGCCTCGGGCCCGGCGCCCTCGCGTAACGGCCGGGCCGGGCGGCGGCCCGCGTCGCGGCGGCGCCAGGTCTCGAAGGCGGCGGCCGTGGCGGCCACCACCGCCACACCGAACAGCAGCCCGCCCACCACGTCGCTGACCCAGTGCACGCCGAGCGCGATCCGGCTGAAGCCGACCACCGAGGGGATCAGCACGGCGAGCGTCCAGGCGAGCACCCGGCCGCGCTCCCGTACGAGGGGCAGGACGAGCAGCAGCAGGATCCCGGCCCCGACCGTGGCGTTGACCATGTGCCCAGAGGGGAACGCCGCGCCGGGGGCGACGGCGACAGGGTCCGGCAGGCTGGGCCGGGCCCGCGCGACGACGACCTTCAGGGCGAGGCCGAGCAGGCCGCCGGCCGTGATCGTGGTGGCCGCCCACAGGGCGAGGTGACAGGCGCCGCGCCAGACCAGCCAGGCGACCGCGACGCCGACCGCGATCCGCCAGGTCAGCGGGGAGAAGACGTCGCTGATCACCTGCATCAGCCGGGCGAAGCCCGGGTTGCCGATCGCACAGGCGTGCAGGTGCCACGCCGCGCCACGGTCGATCTCGGTGAGCGGGCCGAAGGCGGTCTTGACGAAGACCAGCAGCACCGTGAACGGCACCGCGATCAGCGCCGGCACCGCCGTCGCCACCGTCGGCCGCAGGCCCGGCGCGTGCTCGGGATCGAGCCGCCCGCGCCACCGGTTCATCGGCCGCTCCCGGCCGGCCGCCGCTCCCGCGGCGAGGCCGGGGCGTGGCCGGAGCCGGCCTGCTCGCCGCCGTGCCGGCCGCCAAACCGCCGCTTGGCGCGGTTCTCCATGTCAGCCCTCACATGATCAGGAAGTGAGGACCGCCGGAGGCCGGGTCGCGGGCGGGCCTCCGGCGGCCCCCGCAGGCCCACGACTACCCCGATCATGATGCTTGGAACGCCAGGCCTCTCAAAAAGATCCACCGACTTTCCCGGGGTCTCCCGTCACATGCCGGAGGACCGGCCCGACCGGGCCGGTCCTCCGTGCTGCCGTTCGTGCTGCCGTCCGTGCTGCCGTTCGTGCTGCCGTTCGTGCTGCCGTCCGTGCTGCCGTTCGTGCTGCCGTCCGTGCCGGGGTCTGTGCTGGGGTCTGTGCTGGGGTCTGTGCTGGGGTCTGTGCCGTCGTCGCGGGCCGTCCGTCAGAGGACGGCGCAGCCGACGCGTACGGGAACCCGGGGCGACCAGCGGCCGGACACGACGTCCTGGGCCTGCGCGTAGGCGTTGGCCGCCTTGCCGCCACCGGAGCAGTCGAACACACCGGTCTTCTTGCCGAAGCTGCCGCCGGCGTAGCCGCTGTGCGCGCTCGCGTTCACCGTGCCGCTCCAGTACAGCCTGCCGCTGTTGTAGCGGATGTAGAGCCTGACCTGGCCGAAGTTGTAGTGGTCGCCGTTGAGCTTGAGGCGCGGGATGTCGTCGACCGAGGTGCGGGTGGAGGTGCCGTCGCCGTTGTCGACGGGCGGCACGGTGTAACGGCTGATCCACAGCCGGGCCGAGACCCTGCGGTCGGCGGCCTTGGCGTTGTCGGCTTTGGCCTGCGCCCGGACGGCGGGGGTGACGCACACGTCGTCGCCGTTGAACGCCTCACGCCAGACGTACCCGTTGACGCAGGTGTGCGGGCCGAACGGGCCGGGGGTCCAGCGGGAGGCCTTGACGGCGTTGTCGGCCTTGGCCTGCGTGCGGGTCGCGGGGGTGACGCAGACGACGTCGCCGGTGCGGGCCTCACGCCAGACGTAGCCCTCCAGGCAGGTGTTGGGGCCGAAGTCGCCGCCGGCGGAGGCCGGGCCGGCCATGAGCGTGACGGGGGCGGTGACGGCCAGACCGGAGATCGTGGCGGCGGCCAGACCGAGCAGGGTGCGCTTCATGACAGTCTCCTGTGCTGCTGCGGGGGTGAGGGTGCTGGTCGGCGGTCCCGGTCCGGCCGTCGCCGCCGGGTCCGTGCACCTCAGTGATAGGCGCGCCCGCCTGCACATCCCTTGCCGCAGGCTTTCCGCAACCGCCGCAAGCCGCCCGCAAGCGCCCGCGCCGCCGGCGGCGTCCGCGGCGTCTGTGGCGTCTGTGGCGTTGTGGTCAGGTCCGGACCTCGCACGAGGCCACCCGCGTACGGAGTCCGTCGAGGATGACGATGGTGAGCGCGTCGTCGGGCCGGGCACCGGGGCGGCACACGGCGACGCTGAGCAGCCCGACGACCTGGCGCGGTGTGATGTCGTCGCGGACGGCACCTTCCCGCTGGGCTCCCCCGGCCAGGTCTTCGAGCACGGCGTCGAGGTCGCGGACGAGCGGACCCAGCTCCGGATGGGCCTCGGCGCCGTCCGACAGCGACTTGGTCAGGGCCAGTGGGAGGTCGGCGCCACGCCGGACGCACGCCAGCAGCGCGTCCCACCGGCTCACCGGGCGGGCGGCATGGTCCCGGGCCACGTCGAGCAGGGTCCGCAACGCGCCGGCCGCGATCTCCTCCAGCAGCGCCCGCCGGTCCGGGAAGTGACGGTAGAGCGTGCCCACCCCGAGGCCGGCCGCCTGCGCGATCTCCTCCATCGAGACCTCCGGGCCCCGGGCGGCGAACAGGCCGGCGGCCGCGTCCACGATGAGCGCGCGGTTGCGCCGGGCGTCGGCTCGCACAGGTCTCTCCAAACCGGAATCCGAGGTTCAGCTTATTGTAGGGTGCGCACCTGGAAGCGGAATTTCCGATTCACGTTGGAGGCGCGATGCGACTCGGAGTGCTCGCCGGAGGGAACGGCCTGGGCCTGGACGAGCTGATCGGGCAGGTGCGCGAGGCGGCCGGGGCCGGCCTCGACAGCGCCTACTTCAGTCAGGTCCTGTCGTGGGACGCCGTCACGCTCGCGGCGCTCGCCGCCCGCGAGGTGCCCGGGATCGCCGTCGGCACGGCGGTGACCCAGACCTACCCGAGACATCCCCTGGCGCTCGCCGGGCAGGCGCTCACCGCCCAGGCCGCCAGCGGCAACCGCTTCACGCTCGGCATCGGGCCGAGTCACGGGCCGCTCATCGAGACCCACTTCGGCCTGTCGTACGACCGGCCGGCACGGCACGTCCGCGAATACCTGTCCGCTCTGGTGCCGCTGCTGCGGGGCGAGCAGGTCGACTACCACGGGGAGACGCTGACCGCGGCGGGGCGGGTCATGGTGCCCGGCGCCGAGCCGCCGCCGGTCCTGCTGGCCGCCCTCGGGCCGGTCATGCTGCGGATGGCCGGCGAACTCGCCGACGGCGCGGTGACCGTCTGGACCGGCCCGGAGACGATCGCCCGCCATGTGACACCGGCGGTCACCCGCGCCGCCGCGGCCGCCGGACGGCCGCGGCCACGCGTCGTCGCCGGTGTGATCATGAGTGTGACCGCCGACCCCGAGGGCGTACGACGCCGGGTCGCGGAGTCCCTCGGACCCGCCGGCAACCTGCCCAGCTACCGGGCGATGCTGGACCGCCAGGGCAAATCGGGGGTGGAGGAGACGATCGTGGCCGGGGACGAGCCGGCGGTCGAGCAGGCCGTGCGGGCCTATGCGGAGGCGGGCGTGACCGAACTCGTGGTGAGCCTCTTCGGAGACCCTCACGAGCGCGCACGAACCCTCGGCCTCCTGGGCGCGCTGCGCGGGCCGCGTGGCGATGCTCAGGGCGATGCTCAGTAGGACTGGAGCTCCAGCAGGTTGCCGTCGGGGTCGCGCAGGTGGGCGGTGCGGCAGGTCGGCCCCCATTCGGGCCGGGGGCTCGGCGGCGCCACGATCCGGCCGCCGGCGGCGGCCCCCACGGCGGCGGCCTTGTCGACGTCGTCCACGGTGAGGACCAGCATCGTGCCGTCGTGTCCACCGTCGTGTCCACCGTCGTGTCCACCGTCGAGGTCCACGCCGATGACCGTGGCGAGCATCTCGCGGTCGAGCAGGGCCAGCACCCCTTCGCCGTCCCGGTCCCAGTTGGCGTACGGACCTGTCTCCGCGCCCTTGGCGAGGCGCGCGCCCGCCACCTCGGTGAGCAGGCCGTCGTAGAAGCGGAAGCACTCGGCGAATCGGGAGGCGAGCACGCGAGGATAGAGAGCGTCCATGGGAATCCCTTGGTAGGCACCAACGATTGGATATGTCCTATCCTGCTCCCGTGAGCGACGTGCCGCAACTTCCCCCGTCCCTGCTCGGGATCACCGCGTTCCTGCTCTCGAAGGTGGGCATCGCCGGACGGCGCCGCATGGGCGACCGGCTCCGCGCGCACGGCATCGGCCTGTGGGACATGGCCGTGCTGGCCGCGCTGCGCGACTTCGGCCCGGCGTCCCAGCGCGAGCTCGGCGCCCGGCTGGGCATCGACCCCAGCGACCTCGTGGCGGTGATGGACACGCTCGTGCCGCTCGGCCTCGTGGAGCGCGAGCGCGACCCCGACGACCGGCGGCGCTACCGGGTGGCCGTCAGCCCCGAGGGCCGGGCCACGCTGGAGGCGGCCCTGCGCGAGGCCGCAGAGGTGCGCGACGACCTGCTGGCCGCCCTGGACGAGGACGAGCGGGCGACCCTCCACGCGCTGCTCAGGAAGGCGTACGCCGGGCTGGAGCCGCGGGCCCGGGCCTGAGCTCCCTCCGGAGGCCGCGCGGCGGTCGCGGACGGTCTCCGACGGCGGCGCGGTCTTCGCGGCGAAGCGGCGGCGGACCGGCTTCGAGCGGCGAAGCGGCTGTGGGGCCGCGGCGGGGCGGGCTCAGGGGCGGCTCAGGGGGCGGTGAGCCAGACGTAGCCGGCGAAGCGCCCGGTGCGCCGCTCCCGGCGGTAGGAGTAGAGGCCGGCGGTCTCGATCGTGCAGCGGTCGTCGTGCCGGACGTCGGCGACGCCGGCCCGGGCGAGCTGGGCCGCGATCCCGGCCCGGATGTCGAGCGCGGGCGTGCCCTGCCGGGTCCGCGACCGGGTCTCGGGCACGCGGGCGGCGACGCGCTCGCACAGGTCCTCCGGCACCTCGTAGCACAGGCCGCAGGCCGACGGCCCGATCACGGCCGTCATCCGCTCCGGCCGGGCGCCCCGCGCGGCCATCGCCTCGACCAGGGCGGGCACCACGCCCGCCTCGGTGCCCGGCCGCCCGGAGTGCGCGCCGCCGACCAGGCCGGCCACCGGGTCGGCCACGAGCACGGGCGCGCAGTCGGCGACCAGGACCGCCAGGCCGAGCCCGGGACGGTCGGTGAACACCGCGTCCAGCGCGGGCGGCTCCTCCCCGAACGGCTCCTCCACGTAGGCGACGTCGGTCCCGTGGACCTGGCGCATGAAGACCACGCGGTCGAGCCCGAACTCCGCGGCCGTCTTCGCCCGGTTCTCGGCGACCGCCGCCGGGTCGTCCCCCACCGCCCCGCCGAGGTTGCGCGTGCCGTACGGCCCGGTGCTCACGCCGCCGTGCCGGTCGGTGAAGGCCATCCGCACCCGATCGATCACAATCACCCGATTAGCGTACGACCCGGGAAAGGAGCGTGACATGCGCGCGGTTGTGTACGAGGAGTTCGGCGGGCGGGCCGAGGTGCGCGAGGTGGCGGACCCGGTGGCGCCGCCGGACGGCGTCGTGATCAGGGTCGAGGCGACCGGGGCGTGCCGCAGCGACTGGCACGGGTGGATGGGCCACGACGCGGACATCACCGTGCTGCCGCACGTGCCGGGGCACGAGCTGGCGGGTGTGGTCGAGTCCGCCGGGCCGGGGGTGCGCGACTGGCGGCCGGGCGACCGGGTGATGGTGCCGTTCATCTGCGCCTGCGGGAGCTGCCGCGAGTGCACGACCGGCAACCAGCAGGTGTGCGAGCGCCAGACGCAGCCCGGCTTCACCCACTGGGGGTCGTTCGCCGAGCTGGTGGCGATCGGCCACGCCGACGTGAACCTCGTGCGGCTGCCGGACGGCATGGCGTTCACGACGGCGGCGAGCCTGGGCTGCCGCTTCGCCACCGCGTTCCGCGCGGTCGTCGAGCAGGGGCGGGTGCGGGCGGGCCAGTGGCTCGCCGTGCACGGCTGCGGGGGGGTCGGGCTGTCCGCCGTGATGATCGGGGTGGCCGTGGGGGCGCGGGTCGTCGCGGTGGACGTCTCCCCCGGCGCGCTCGACCTGGCCAAGCGGTTCGGCGCGGCCGAGTGCGTCCTGGCGGGCGACGGTCCCGAGGGGACCGCCGCGCGGGTCAGGACGGCCACCGGGGGCGGCGCCGACGTCTCCCTCGACGCGCTGGGCGCCGCCGCCACCTGCGCCGCGTCGATCGGCGGCCTGCGCAGGCGGGGCCGCCACGTGCAGGTGGGCCTGCTCCCCGGGGAGACGTCCCTGCCGATGGGCCGGGTCATCGCGCACGAGCTGGAGCTGGTGGGCAGCCACGGCATGGCCGCCCACGCCTATCCTCCGATGCTGGAGCTGATCGCGGCCGGCGTGCTCCGCCCCGGCCTGCTGGTCACCCGCACCATCGGCCTGGACGACGCGCCGGACGCGCTGACCCGGCCGGGCGCGCATCCGGGCGTCACCATGATCATCCCGAGCTCGTCCGGCTGAGCGACGCGTAGAGCTCGTGAGTGCGTTCGGCGATCCGCCGCCAGGAGAAGTGCTCGATCGCGCGCACGCGCCCGGCCTCGCCCATCGCGGCGGCCAGGCGCGGGTCGCCGAGCACCGCGTTCACCCGCTCGGCCAGCGCCGCGGCGAACACCTCCGGGTCGTGCGGCTCGCCGTCCGCGCCCTGGTCGATCGGGACGAGCAGGCCCGTCTCGCCGTCGGCGACGACCTCGGGGATGCCTCCGGTCGCGGTCGCCACGACGGCGGTCTCGCACGCCATCGCCTCCAGATTCACGATGCCCATCGGCTCGTACACCGACGGGCACACGAACACGGTGGCGTGCGTGAGGATCTGGATCACCTCGGGCCTGGGCAGCATCTCGGAGATCCACACCACGCCCTTGCGGGAGGCCGACAGCTCGCGTACGAGCGCCGTGACCTCCTCGGCGATCTCCGGCGTGTCGGGCGCGCCCGCGCACAGCACGAGCTGCGCCGCCGGGTCGAACGACCGGGCCGCGTGGAGCAGGTGCACCAGGCCCTTCTGCCGGGTGATCCGCCCCACGAAGACGACGTACGGCACGGCCGGGTCGATGCCGTGCTTCACCAGGGCCTCGGCGCCCCGGGACGGCGCGTACTCCTCGGTGTCGATGCCGTTGTGGATCACCCGCACCCGATCGGGCGATATTTCGGGATATGCGGTGAGCACGTCGCGGCGCATGCCCTCGGACACCGCGATGATCGCGTCGGCGGCGTGGAGCGCGGTCCGCTCCGCCCACGACGAGAGCGTGTATCCGCCGCCGAGCTGCTCGGCCTTCCACGGCCGCAGCGGCTCCAGGCTGTGCGTGGTCATCACGTGCGGCACGCCGTACAGCATCTTGGCGACATGGCCGGCGAAGTTGGCATACCAGGTGTGGCTGTGCACGACGTCGGCGCCCTCGCAGCCGGCCGCCATCTCGACGTCGACCCCGAGCACCTGGAGTGCGGCGTTCGCGCCCGACAGCCCCCCGGGCACCGGATAGGCCCGCACGCCGGGCTCCTCGCGCGGAGCGCCGAAGCAGCGGACGCGCACGTCGGCCAGCCGGCGGAGCTCCCGCGCGAGGTATTCGACATGGACTCCGGCGCCGCCGTACACCTCGGGCGGATACTCGCGGCTCAGCAGATCGACACGCATACGAGTGAGCTTAGAGTCCCGATCCGCGCTGTTTGCCGGTGTAACTGGTGTTTGTTAGCCATTTCGCGGGTTAAGGTCCTGCCTATGAAGGTCCTGGCGATCGTGCTCGCTGGTGGTGAAGGCAAGCGGCTCATGCCGCTGACCGCGGACCGGGCCAAGCCCGCCGTGCCCTTCGGGGGCATCTACCGGCTCATCGACTTCGTGCTGTCGAACCTGGCCAACGCGCACTACTGGCAGATCGTGGTGCTGACGCAGTACAAGAACCACAGCCTGGACCGGCACATCTCCCGGACGTGGCGGCTGTCGTCGATGCTCGGCAACTACGTGACTCCCGTGCCCGCGCAGCAGCGGCTCGGGCCGCGCTGGTTCGCCGGATCGGCGGACGCGCTGTTCCAGAACCTCAACCTGATCTACGACGAGATGCCCGATCACGTGATCGTCTTCGGCGCGGACCACATCTATCGGATGGATCCCCGCCAGATGGTCGACCAGCACGTCGACTCGGGCGCGGACGTGACCGTCGCCGCGATCCGCCAGCCCCTCGAACTGGCCGACCAGTTCGGGGTCATCGAGGCCGACCCCTCCGGCCGCCGGATCGTCGCGTTCCGCGAGAAGCCGAAGGACGCGGTGGGCCTGCCCGACGCGCCCGACCAGATCTTCGCCTCGATGGGCAACTACGTCTTCAAGACCCAGGCCCTCATCGAGGCCCTGCGCGAGGACGCCCTCGACCCCGGCAGCAGGCACGACCTCGGCGGCAACATCATCCCGATGTTCGTCAAGAGCGGCGGCGCCGAGGTGTACGACTTCGCGAACAACGTGGTGCCCGGCTCGACCGAGCGCGACCGCGGCTACTGGCGCGACGTGGGCACGCTCGACGCCTACTACGAGGCCAACATGGACCTCATCTCGGTGCAGCCGGTCTTCAACCTCTACAACGACCGGTGGCCGATCTACACGGGCAACGATCCGCTGCCGCCGGCGAAGTTCGTGCACAACGAGGGCGACCGGGTGGGGCACGCGCTGGAGTCGCTCGTGTCGCCCGGGGTGATCGTGTCGGGCGGCACCGCGGTGCGCTCGATCCTGTCCCCCGGCGTGGTGCTGCACTCCCACTCGCACGTCGAAGACTCGGTGCTGATGGGCTCGGTCAAGATCGGCAGGGGCGCGATCGTGCGCAAGGCCATCATCGACAAGAACGTGGTCATCCCCGACGGCGCCCGGATCGGCTTCGACCTGGAGTACGACCGCCAGCGTTTCGCGGTGACCCGCAGCGGTGTGGTCGTGATCGGGAAGAACGAGATCGTCGACCGCTGAGCCCCGGGCGGGGCAGAATGCGGGGATGGATCTCGATATCGGCGTGGTCTGTGACGCGTTCGGCCTCGGCCTGGCGGTGACCCGCGGGCTGCGGGTGGCCGGCTACTACCACAACGAGGTGTGGCGGCTCGACACGATCACCGGCGCGTACGCCGTGAAGCGGCTGCCCCCGTCGGCCGCGCCCGCCGTGGAGATCGAGGTCGCGGCCTGGCGGGCGGGCATCCCGGTGCCCGAGCCGGTCCCGTCGCCCGCGACGGGGGCGTACGTCGTCCCGATCGGGGACGGCTCGGTGCGGGTGCACCGCTGGCTCGACGGGAAGGCGCCCGCCCTCGGCGATCTCAGCCCCGAGCTGTCGGCCGCGATGGGCGAGCTGGTGGCCGCCGTCCACGCGGCCGGTCGTGCCGTCGCTCCCCAGGAACCACCCCGGGCGGACCCCTCCGGCCCCGGCGGCCACCCGGCCGGGGATCCGGCGTGGGGGCCGGCCGGCCTCGAAGCCGCGACGGCGCGGCCGTCCGGCGCGGGCACCCTGACCATGTCGCACGGCGACCTGCACCCGAAGAACGCCCTGCTCCGGTTCGACGGCAGCCTGGCGATCATCGACTGGGACACCGCCGGTCCGTACGTCGCCGAGCAGGAGGCCGCGGGCATGGCCCTCGACTGGGCGGCCCGCCTCGACGGGAGCGTCGATTTCGACCGGTTCGACGCCGCCGTGAGCGGCTATCGCAAAGCCGGCGGCGACATCCCTGCGGAGCCCTGGGTCTTCGGCGGCTGGGTGCGCGGCTATCTGGCCTTCCTCGGCGGAGCCGGGCGAGACGAGCCCACCGGCACGCTCGCCCGGCTCCGCTGGGTCGAGGCCAACCTCGGCGCGCTGACCCGGCGCCTCTAGTTCGCGGCTAGTTCGAGGCGGCGCGGCTCCGGATGGCCTCGACACCGACGAGGTCGTCGGGCGGCGCGTCCGGCATCTCGGTGTCGAGGCGGGCCAGCCGCCTCACCCGCAGGGCGCCCGCCGCCACGAGGATCATGCCCAGCGCGCACACCAGATAGAGGAAGGCGATCCCACGGCCGGGGCCCACCCCGATCACGGCGCCCACGGTCGAGGCGAGCGCCCCTCCCGGGGCCAGCAGCGGGTCGAACAGCGCGGTGCCGAGCGGCGCGACCAGGCCGATGCCGATGGGCAGCGTCGACCAGGCGACCAGCGTGTTGAGCGCGAAGACCCGCCCGTGGAACCGCGCGGGCACCTTGATCTGCACGATCGTGACGTAGATGCCGTTCATCAGCGTGAGGAAGTAGGACAGCGCGAACGCCCCCGCGCCGACCACGACGAGCGATGGGGCGAGGCCGGTGACGACGGCGCCCGCCGCGATGGCCACGGCGAAGGCCAGCACACCGCGGAACCGCCCGCGGCGCGGGCCGCCCCACAGCGACATGGTCAGCCCGCCGAGCAGCACGCCGAGCCCCGACACCAGCGAGATCACGCTGACGTCCCTCAGCGTGGCGAAGGACAGCACCAGCGGCGAGACCAGCAGGAGCAGCGGCGACAGGAACACGTTGAGCACGGCGAAGAACACCAGCGTCGAGCGCAGGCCCCGGTCGTGCCACGTGTACGTGAAGCCCTTGGCGATCTCCGTGCTCAGCGGCTCGCGCGGCCGCCAGGGCAGCGTGTCGGGGAAGCGGACCAGCAGCACCGTGACGATGGCGAACGCGTAGCTCGCCACGTCGATCGCCACGATGCCGCCGAGCCCGATCCAGGCCAGCAGCCCGGCCGCGACGAGGGGGACGACGAGCTGCGCGACGCCGTTGGTCATCTGGGTGACGCCGATGGCGTGGCCGAGGTAGTGCTTGGGGACGAGCTGCGGCACCGCCGACTGGTAGGCCAGCCGCTGGAAGCTCGCCGCCACCGATAGAGCGACGATCAGCAGGTAGATCTGCCAGATCCGGATGTCGCCGAAGAGGAGCAGCGCGGCCAGCACGGCCTGGATTCCGGCCGAGGCGCAGTCGGCCCACAGCATCACGCGCCGCCGGTCGGCCCGGTCGACGATCGCCCCGGCCAGCGGGGAGATCAGCAGCCCGGCCAGGTTGAGCACGGCCAGCGTGGAGAACTGCCCGATCGAACCGGAGTCCATGAGGACGGTCAGCGGCAGGGCCCACCCGGTGAGCGCCGAGCCGATCATCGAGAGCTGCTGCCCGGCGGAGATCGTGAGGAAGCGGCCCATGCCGGGCCGTACCTTGGGTGCGTCCGGGCCGGGCGCGTCGGAGCCGCGTGAGACCGCGTGCACCCACCACGAGGGGTTGGCCGAGCGGTCGGAGACCTCCATGTGGGTGTGGGTGCGCAGGGCGGCGGCCAGTTCCTCCGCGCGGTAGCGCAGGAAGTAGTGGCCGCCCTCGTCCAGGACGACCAGCGCGGTGACGTCGGTGAGGAAGCCCCACTCGCGGTAGCGCTCGGTGTAGAAGTCGGTGGCGGGGTCGCGCTCGCCGACCACCGAGATGATCGGCGCGCGTAACCGTGGCCGGTCCGGCGCGTCGAACAGCCCGGTGAAGTATTTCTCCGCGGCCTTCGAGTCGTGGCGCATCGTGCGGATGATGCGGTCGGCCACGCCCGGATCGAGCTCCTCCAGGTCCACGCCGCGGGCCTTGAGGCGGTTGATGTCGGTCTGGCTGCTGCGGAGGCGGTCGAACTCCCCGATTCTCGACAGCGCCCGCATGAGCCCGCGCGGCCGGGCGAACGGGAAGATCGCCCCGGCGTAGACGGCGTCCACCTCACGGCCCGCCGCCTCGACCCGGGTGGCCAGCTCGACCGCGAGCGCGGCGCCGACCCCGCAGTGGCCGTAGATCACCAGAGGACCCTCGATGGCGAGGATCTCCTCGGTGGCGCGGGCGGCCAGCTCGCCGAACTCCATCGGCTCCTCGTCCAGGCCCACGTCGTGGCCCGGGATCGCGAGCGCGTACAGCGCCTGGTCCGCCGGCAGGGCGTCGGCCAGCGGCTGGTAGACCACGGCGCTGCCCGACCCGTACGGCACGCACACGTAGGTGACGCTCGCCGTACGCGCCGGGGTGAGCCGCTGGAGCAGCGGGCGCGGGCGGTCCTCGCCGGATCCGGCGTAGGCCGCCAGCTCGCGCACGGTCCGGTAGGTGAAGATGTCCACCAGCCCGACCTGCGCCGACCCGGCGGGCAGGGCCCTGCGGAGCTTCGCGACGACCTGGACGGCGAGCAGCGAGTGGCCGCCGAGATCGAAGAAGTCGTCGTCGGCCCCGACCCGCTCGGCCGCCAGCACGTCGGCCCAGACTGCCGCGACGGCCCGCTCGGTCTCGGTCTCCGGCTCGGCGTACGGCACGTCGGCCTGCGCCTGCGGGACGGGCAGGGCGGCCCGGTCGAGCTTGCCGTTCGGCGTGAGCGGAAGGGCGTCGAGCACGACGAACATCGACGGCAGCATGTATTCCGGCAGCGTGCCCCTGATCGCCGCGCGCACCTGGGCCGGCTCGGGCACGTCGTCGCCCACGAGGTAGGCGACCAGCCGGGGGTCGCCGGGCACGTCCTCGCGCACGATCACCGCGGCGTCCCGCACCCCGGCCTTCTCGCGGAGCACGGCCTCGATCTCGCCGAGCTCGATGCGCAGGCCGCGCAGCTTGACCTGGCCGTCGAGGCGGCCCAGGAACTCGATCGTGCCGTCCGGCAGCCGGCGGGCCGCGTCGCCGGTGCGGTAGCGGCCTCCGGCGAAGCGCTCGGCGGTCAGCTCCGGGCGGGCGTGGTAGCCGAGCGCGACGCCCACGCCGCCGATGTACAGCTCGCCGGGCACCCCCACGGGCACGGGCTCGCCGTGGCGGTCGAGCACGTGCAGCGTGATGTTCTGGATGGGCGAGCCGATCGGCACCCGCGCCCGGCCCGCCAGCGCGGGCAGTGTGCACTGCCAGGCGGAGACGTCGATGGCCGCCTCCGTGGGGCCGTACAGGTTGTGCAGCTCGGCCGGGAGCGTGCGCAGGCAGCGCTCGGCCAGGTCGACGGGCAGCTCCTCCCCGCTGCACACGATGACGCGCGGCGAGGTGCAGGTCTCCACGCCCTCCTCGGCGAGGAACGCGCCGAGCATGGACGGCACGAAGTGCAGGACGGTCACCCGCTCGGCATTGATCAGATCACGCAGGTAGGCCGGGTCGCGGTGGCCTCCGGGCTCGGCCAGCACGAGCCGCGCGCCGGTGAGCAGCGGCCAGAAGAACTCCCACACCGAGACGTCGAACCCGGCCGGGGTCTTCTGCAGCACCACGTCGGCGTCGGTGAGCCGGAACCGTTTCTGCATCCAGTCGAGCCGGTTGACGATGCCGCGGTGGCTGTTGGGCACGCCCTTCGGCCGGCCGGTGGACCCGGAGGTGTAGATCATGTACGCGGCCGTGCCGGGCTCGCCCCTCGCCTCGGGCGGGGTCGCCGGCAGCCCGTCCCATACGGCGTCCAGGTCGAGCGGCAGGATGACGGCGCCGCCGGTGGCCAGCCGTTCGGCCAGGTCCTGCTGGGTCAGCACGACGGGCGCGCCCGAGTCCGCCAGCATGAACGCCAGCCGGTCGGCGGGATAGCCGGGGTCGAGCGGCACGTACGCCGCGCCGGTCTTGAGCACGCCGAGCAGGGCGGCGACCAGGTCGAGCGAGCGTTCGGCGCAGACCGCGACCAGGCCGCCCGGCCGCACGCCGAGCCCCGTGAGGCGGTGCGCGATCCGGTTGGCGCGCTCGTCGAGCTGCCGGTAGGTCCACGACCGCCCGGCGAAGGTCACCGCGACGGCCTCGGGGGTGCGGGCGACCTGCTCCTCGATCAGGCCGTGCAGGGTGGCCGTGTCCGGGTAGTCCGCGCCGGTCGCGTTCCAGCCGGCGATCAGCGCGTCGTCGCCCGTCAGCGGCAGCCGGCCGATCGGGACGTGCGGGTCGCGCACGATCGCGCGCAGCAGGTCTTCGAGGTGCCCGGCCATCCGGGCGATCGTGTCCTCGCGGAACAGCTCGGGCCGGTAGGTGAACGCGCAGTTCAGGCCCCCGTCTCCGGTGGGCGCGGCGTACAGCTCCACGTCGTGCCTGGCCGACACGGGGGCCAGCGGGAGGACCTCGATGCCGTCGCCCGGGGAGAACTCGTTCATCGAGCAGATCGTGTCGATCAGGGGCGGCCTGCTGGTGTCCCGGGGCACGCCGAGGGCCTCGACGAGCTGGGCGAAGGGCAGCTCCTCGTGATCGAGCGCGGCGAGGACCGTGCTCCTGGTGCGGGCCAGCAGCTCGGCGAACGTCGGCTCGCCGTCCAGCCGGGCCCGTATCGCCAGCATGTTGACGAACATGCCCACAACGTTCTCGAACTCCGGTCTGCTCCGCCCGGCCACCGGCACGCCGACCGCGAAGTCGTCCTGGCCGGTCAGCCGGGAGAGCAGGACCTGGTAGGCGGCCAGCAGGGTCATGAACGTGCTCGCGCCGTGGTCGCGGCTCAGCGCGGCGACGCCGTCCATCAGATCAGGCGGGAGGAGGCGCACGTGGGTCGCGCCGTCGAGTGTCTGCAGCGCCGGGCGGGGCCGGTCCGTGAGGAGTTCGAGGCGCGGCAGCCCGGCCAGCTCCCCGCGCCAGTAGTCCAGCTCGCGGTCCACGGACCGCGCACGCTGCCACACGGCGACGTCGCCGAAGCGTACGGCGGGCGCGGGCGGCTCCTCGCCGTGCCAGAGCGCGAGCAGGTCGCGCATGAGCAGGTGCAGCGACTGGCCGTCGGCCACGATGTGGTGCACGAGCAGGGCGACGATGTGCTCGTCCTCGGCCTTGCTGACGACGACGCACTTGAGCAGCGGGCCCTCGGCGAGGTCGAGCGGGATGGCGGTCTCGGCGCCGATGAGCGCGATCGCCTCCTCGTCGGTGGCCGCCGTGGTGCGGTTCAGCGGCACCTCCGCCGTGTCCACGACGTGGACGGCGGGCGCGCCCTCCTCGGTCGCCGTGAACCGCTGGCGCAGGCCCTCGTGCCGGGCCGGCAGCGCGGCCAGTGCGTGGGCCAGCCGGTCCTCGTCCAGCGGCTCAGGCAGCCGTACGGCGAGCACCAGGGTGTAGGTGGTGGTGCCCGGTGTGAACTGCTCCATGAACCACAGCGGTTCCTGGGCCGGGGACATCGGGGGTTCGACGCCCTCCGGGCGCCGGGGAATGGAGTCGCGTGCGGAGCGGGCCCGCAGTCTGCGTCGGAGCAGTTCTCGCTTGGCGTCTGACAGGTCAGCCACAGACATGTGACACGGCCCTTCGATGGCGTACAGGCGGACAGTCACGCACGCAGTGAAACGATCTTTGTTTCGGCGTTAATCACATAGGCGACATTTGGTCATCTGGACGTTATGCGTCACTTTACGTTGGCGGCACCGCGCCTGGGCGTAGCCGACGATGGTCCGTCCGGTTTCCGGGACGACCAGCGCTCGCCGCACGCCGTGTCGCTGAAACTTTCACCCCGGAGACCTGTGGATCGGGCCGGCCGGATCCTCGGATGCGGCACCATGACGCCATGACGCACTGGTTCCGCGCCTATTCGGACGAAGAGGACATCTGGTTCTACTTCGAGGTGGATGCCGGCGGCTGGGTGACCCGCCAGATCGAGCTCAGCGGACCGAGCGGCGTCCCCGTCGCCGCGGCGTCGCTGGAGGAATGGCAACAGGCCTATGAGGAGGGGCGGATCGGCCGGTACGAGGCGACCTACGGCCTGACCGCCGAGAGTCCTGTGCAGGAGTGGGAGGGATACGAGCCCCACGCGCTGACCTCGGCCGAGTTCGAGGACACGTGGAGCCGGGCCCGTCGGCACCTTCTTCAGGCAACCGCTGAGCCCTGAGTCGCGAGCCCTGAGTCGCGAGCCCTGAGTCGCGAGCCCTGAGTCGCGAGCTCTGAGTCGTGAAGCCTGTGGCGTGAGTCCGGTCAGCGGCCGTTGATCCGCCACATGGGCTCGACCACGGTCCACTGGGCCTCCCATACCCGGCGGGCCCTGCGCTGGTTGAGGAGGCGGGTGCAGGTCACCAGCAGCGCGAGGATCGCGGTCGCGGCCAGCGGGATGCCCGTGCCGACGGTCAGCGCGGCGACCACCGTGGTCTCCCGGTCCTGTGGCCGGGGCGTGATCACGCCCTTGTCGTCGGTCCAGATGCGCACGGTCTCTCCCGCGTTCCTGTTGGGCGAGACCTCGATGACACCGGCTCTCACCGTGCCGTTGGGGGCCACCCAGGTGGCCTGGGCATGCCCGACCGCCGCTCCGGCCACCGACAGCCGGGGCGTCGTCACGTTGCCCGTCAGTGTGGCGACGACCTGATGCCGCGTGCGCGCCTGCTCGGCCTCCGTCTTCAGGCCCTTGCCGTACTCGCGCATGCCCAGCATCACGCCGAACACGATCGCGGCCACGATCCCCAGCACCGCGACAAGCCGAACCACCGCTTCGACCCGGTCGCACCGGCGCCGAAGCGGATTCCTGTCAAGTCCCAGCCAGCGAGCGAACCTGGCGAATAGATTCTGCGACATCTCACACCTCACAGGGTCATTACCACTGCGAGTCCCGTTTATGCCTATTTTGCATCCCAAGAGAATCCAGGGGAACGCCCCTCCCGATATGCCCGGACACCTTCGGCCATTTCGCCACTCTCCCGGGCCTCCCGCTGCCAGGCGCGCACCTCGGCCTCCCCGGCCCGGCCGTCGATGATCTGCTTGACCGCCGCCAGCGTCAGCCGGGACCGGCCGGCCATCGTGGCCGCCAGGCCGTACACGCGCTCGCGGAGGTCCTCCGGACGGCAGACCTCGTCGACGAGGCCGGTGCGCAAGGCGTGATCTGCGCCGATGAGCTCCGCCGAGTAGAGCAGGAGCTTCGCCGTGGCGGGTCCGGCGATCTCCGCGAGCCGCCGCGTGGAGCTGAGCGGATAGACGATCCCGAGCTTGGCCGGGGTGACGCCGAAGCGAGCCCCGTCCGCCGCGACGCGCAGATCACAGGCGAGCGCGAGCTGGCATCCGCCGCCGACGCAGTATCCCTCGATCATCGCGATCACGGGTTTCGGAAAGGTCATGAGCGCGTGCTCTGCGACAACGGTGAGACCGGTGTCATCCTCGTTATCGCCAAGCTCATGAATTTCCGAAATATCGGCACCGGAACAGAAAGTTCCGCCCGCTCCGGTGAGGACGAGGACGCGTACCTTCGCGTCGGCGGCGAGGTCCGCGAGGATGCCCGGCAGCGCCCGCCACATGGCGGCCGTCACGGCGTTGCGCTTGGCGGGCCGGTCGAAGGTGAGGGTGGCGACGTGCTCGTCGAGGGTCAGGTCGAACCCGTCGGTAACTTCCATCTCTGGATTGTCCGGTTCGCCCGTCCCGCTGCGCCAGCGGGGTCCCGACGCGTGATGGCATAATCGCCGCGCAGCGGGACGATCCCGTACGCCTTCCCCCCAAGGAGTCTCTCGGTGTTCGGGATCCTCCGGCCGTGTGCCCGCCACTCCTGCCCGTCCGTCCACGCGGCCTGGCGCGCGCACCTGTGCGGGCTCTGTCTGACGCTGCGCGACCGGCACGGGCAGCCGGCCCGGATGGCGACCAACTACGACGGCCTCATCCTGTCGGTCCTGACCGAAGCACAGACACGGGCACAGACGCGGGCTCAGACGGGGGACCTGTCGCAGAACCGGCGGACCGCCGGGCCCTGCGCGCTGCGCGGCTTCCAGCGGGCGGAGGTGGTGCCGTCGGACGACCCGGGCGCCCGCCTGGCGGCCGTGGTCTCGCTGGCCCTCGCCTCGGGCAAGATCCGCGACCACGCGTCCGACGGCGACGGGATCGCGGCCCGGCGCGTGGCCGGACTCCCCCTGCGCGCCATGGCCTCGGCCTGGGCCTCGGCCGCCCGGCGCGGCGCTGAGTCGATCGGCTTCGACACGGCCGTGCTGACCGAGGTCTCCGCCCGCCAGGCGCTGCTGGAGTCGTCCCCCGGGCGCGGCCTGCTCGACGTCACCGAGCCCACCGAGACCGCCGTGGCCGCGGCCTTCGCGCACACCGCCGTGCTCGCCGGCCGGCCGGGCAACGTGGAGAGCCTGCGTGAGGCCGGCCGTTTCTTCGGCCGGATCGCGCATGTGATCGACGCGGTCGAGGACCTCGCCGAGGACCGGGCCCGCGGGGCGTACAACCCGCTTGACGCGACCGGCGCCTCGCCCGCCGAGGCCCGGCGCGTGTGCGAGGAGGCGCTGCACGGGCTGCGCCTGGCCGTACGCGACCTCGAACTGGAGGAGCGGCACCTGGTCGAGGCGCTGCTGTGCGACGAGACCCGGCGTGCCGTCGACCGGGCGTTCGGGACGCGTGCCCACGCCGCCTGTGGCACACACCGCATGGCGGCCGGGGACGCCTCCCCCACGCCGCCCGACGCCCCGCCCGGCGGCTCCCCCAGGGGTCCCGGCGACCGCCCGGGGATCGCGCTGACCGCGTTGGCCGGGATGGGGGTCTTCCTGACCTGCGGGCTCTACCGCCCGCCGTGGAGCGAATATCGGGGTGCGCCGTGGAGCGAGCGCTGCTGGTGCGGCGATTGCGACTGCCCCGACTGCTCGGACTGCTGTGACTGCGCCGACTGCTGCTCGTCATGCTCCGACTGCTGCTCGGGCGACGGCTGCTGCTGCGGGGACAACTGCTGCTGTGGTGACGGCTGCTGCTGCGACTGCGGCGCCTGACGGCTCACGCGGGCGCGGCCGGGCCGTCCGTGCCCAGGAGGCGGTCGTAGGGAACCGCATGACTCGTGCGGCCGTGGAAGCCGGTCGTGGTCGTCGCGGTGAACAGGGAGGGACCATCCCCGCGGGCGCGGGGCCGATACCTGATCGTGGCCTGCCGCCGGGGCTTTGAGAGGAGCATTCCCGCCGACGAGGGGATGGCGACGAGAAGGACGAATGGTCAGAGGTATCGGAGCTCACGCCATGGTACGGCGGCAGCTGGTCCGTCCGGGCGGCGGTCCATCAGATAGGTGAGCAGCGCGGCGGCCCTTGCGAGGATCGGCGCTATCGTCGGCCCATGGGAAGATCGCGCCCCCCTTTCCGCCGGCTCACCCCCGCCGAGCGCCGGCTCTGGGACGCCTATCCCTCCGGCGACTGGGTCGACCTGCGCCACGGCCGGGAGACCGATCCCTCCTCGGGCGGCGAGTGGGGCCGCTCCCGGGTGGTCAGGGCGGAGGTGATCTCCGCCCTGGTGCTCGACCGGGGCGCCGGCGGTTCGGCCCGGGTGCCGGGCGTCCGGCTCGCCGGGGCCCGGATCATCGGCGATCTCAACCTGTCCGACGCCACGATCGAGGCGAAGATCCACCTGCTCGACTGTCACATCGCCGGGACGGTCTCGTTCAACGACGCCAGGACCAGGGGCGTGCGGCTGCGCCGCTGCGACATCGTCCGCTTCCGGGCCAGCCGGGCCACGATCGACGGGCTGCTCGACCTCGACGGATCGGCCGTACGCGAGGGGGTGCGCCTGGACAACGCCCACGTGACCGGGCAGCTCCGGCTCTCCGGTGCCCGGTTGGGCACACCCGGCCAGAATCCCTACCGGGGCACGCCGCCCGGGGCGCCGTCCCTCCTGGAGCAGGCGCACTGGAGCGGGCCGGAGGGATCGCAGGAGCCGCGCACCTGGGAGTCGGTCGCGCTGTGGGCCGGCGGGCTGGTCGTGGACGGCAGCGCCTTCTTACGGAACATGCGGGCCACGGGCGGGCTGCGGCTGATCGGCGCCCGGTTCGCCAGCGGGCTCTACCTCCAGGGCGCGGTCGTCACCGCGGACGGCGTCCCCGCCGTGCACGCCGACCATTTGCAGGCCGACGCGGCCGAGCTCGGCGCGGGCTTCACCGCCCACGGCACCGTACGGTTGCGCGGCGCGCATATCCGCGGGGTCCTGTCGTTCCACGGGGCGGTGCTGCGGGCGACCGGACGGGCGCTGCACCTGAGCCACATGCAGGCGGACGAGCTCATCCTGCTGCCCGAGTCGATCGAGGGCGAGGTCAACCTCGGCTACTCCCGCTTCGGTGTGCTGTTCGACCGCCCGGAGAGCTGCCCGGGCCACGTGCGGCTCGAAGGGCTGACGTACGAGTCGCTGCGCGGCCCGGCGACCCTGGCCGACCGGCTCTCCTGGCTGCGGCGCGACCCCGGAGGCTACCGCCCCCAGCCGTACGAGCAGCTCGCCGCCTACTGCCGGCGCATCGGCCACGAGCCGGACGCGCGCCGGGTGCTGCTGGCCAGGCAGCGGGCGCGGCGGCGGACGCTGCGGCCGCCCGGGCGGCTGTGGGGCCGGCTGCTCGACGGGCTCGTCGGGTACGGATACCGGCCCTGGCTCGCCGGGCTGTGGGCCGCGCTGCTCCTCGCGACGGGCACGGCGATCTTCACGCGGTGGCCGCCGCACCAGATCGGCCTGGACGAGTCACGCCATTTCAACGCCTTCGTCTACACGCTCGACCTGCTGGTGCCGGTGAGCGTGTTCGAGCAGCGCGGGGCCTGGGAGCCGGCCGGATGGACCCAGTGGCTGGCGAATGGACTGATCGCGGCGGGCTGGATCCTCGCCACCGCGCTCATCGCCGGCGCGAGCAGGCTCCTGCGGCCGTCCAACGCCCCCTGAACGGGAGTCGGTTCGGCGAGCCGGACGCGCCGGACGTACGGCACATCATAGTCAATCAAGTGATTGAATGACGTATCGCCGAAACCCCGGCGCACCCGTCCGATCCGGATGCGCCGGGCGAGCCGGGCGCCGAAAACCGTGCGGATCAGAAGGCCTCGTCGAAGCTGACGTCGCCCTCGACGGCCACCTGGTAGGCCGAGACACGGCGCTCGAAGAAGTTCGCCAGCTCCTGCACGTCCTGGAACTCCATGAACGGGAAGGGGTTATCCGTGCCGTACCGCACGGGCAGGCCGAGCCGGGCGAGCCTGCGGTCGGCGACATACTCCAGGTAACGCCGCATGTTGTCCGCGCTCATGACGCCGTGCCCGTCGCCGCACAGGTCGCGGGCGAAGGCGAGCTCGGCGGCGACCGCCTCCTCCATCATCCGCGTAACCTGGGCCGCCAGCTCGTCGTCGAACAGGTCCGGCTCCTCGCGGCGTACGGTGTCCACCACCTCGAAGGCGAACTCCATGTGCATCGACTCGTCGCGGAACACCCAGTTGGTGCCGGTCGCGAGACCGCCGAGCAGCCCCCGCGAGCGGAACCAGTAGACGTACGCGAAGGCGCCGTAGAAGAACAGTCCCTCGATGCAGGCGGCGAAGCAGATCAGGTTGAGCAGGAAGGCCCGCCGGTCCTCCCGGGTCTCCAGCCGGTTCAGCTCGCTGATCGAGTCGATCCAGCGGAAGCAGAACTCGGCCTTGTCGCGGATCGACGGGATGTGCTCGACGGCGGCGAACGCCTTGGCCCGCTCGTCGTGATCGGGCAGGTAGGTGTCGAGCAGGGTCAGGTAGAACTGGACGTGCACCGCCTCCTCGAACAGCTGCCTGCTCAGGTACAGCCGCGCCTCGGGGGCGTTGACGTGCTGATAGAGGTTCAGCACCAGGTTGTTGGCCACGATCGAGTCGCCGGTCGCGAAGAACGCCACGAGCCGGTTGATCAGGTGGCGCTCCCCCTCGTCGAGGGTCGCGAGGTCGGCGAGGTCGGAGGCGAGATCGACCTCCTCGACCGTCCAGGTGTTCCTGATCGCCGCGCGATACCTCTCGTAGAACCCGGGGTAGCGCATCGGGCGCAGGGTCAGGTCCATGCCGGGGTCGAGCAGCATCGTTCTCATTGGCAAGCCTCGCAGATCTCGGGGTTCTCAAGGGAGCAGGCGACGGCGTCCACCGGCGTGACCGCGGGGACGGTCGTCTGGGCGATCCTCGTCGCCGGGCGGGAGCGCAGGTAGTAGGTGGTCTTCAGGCCCGACCGCCAGGCGTAGGCGTACATCGACGAGAGCTTGCCGATGGTGGGGGCGGCCATGAAGAGGTTGAGCGACTGCGACTGGTCGACGTACGGCTGCCGCGCGGCGGCCAGGTCGATGAGCGCCTTCTGGGGCAGCTCCCAGGCGGTGCGGTAGAGCGTCCTGAGTTCGGCCGGGATAGCGGCGATGTCCTGGATCGAGCCGTCGTTGAGCTTGATCGCGTCGCGCATCGACCGCGTCCACAGGCCGAGGGCCTGGAGGTCCCGCACGAGATAACGGTTGACCTGGAGGAACTCCCCCGACAGCGTCTCACGTTTGAAGACGTTGGACACCTGCGGCTCGACGCACTCGTAGCAGCCCGCGATCGAGGCGATCGTGGCCGTCGGCGCGATCGCGATCAGCAGGGAGTTGCGCAGCCCGGTCTCCGCGATCCTGGCCCGCAGCGCGGCCCACTCCTCCGGGTGGACCGGGGTGCACGGATAGTGGTCGAGGTGCAGCACGCCGTCCGCCGCCCGCGTCTCCCCGTACGCCGGGTGGCGCCCGCGCTCCGCGGCCAGGTCGGCCGAGGTGCCGTACGCCGCGAGCGCGATCTCCTCGGCGATGCGGGTGGACAGCGCGAGCGCCTCGGGCGAGTCGAACGGCAGGCGCAGCGCGAAGAACACGTCGGCGAGGCCCATGACGCCGAGGCCGACCGGCCGCCACTTGCGGTTGGCCGCCTCCGCCTCGGGCGTCGGATAGAAGCCGAGGTCGATCGTCCGGTCCAGGAACCGTACGGCGGTGCGGACGGTGGCGCGGAGCCTGCCGAAGTCGACGGCGTCGCCCTCCGGGGTCAGGTGCGCGGCGAGGTTGACCGAGCCGAGGTTGCACACGGCGGTCTCGCCGTCGCTGGTGACCTCCAGGATCTCGGTGCACAGGTTGGACAGGTGGATGACGTTGCCGGGCCGCGCGGTCTGGTTGGAGGCGCGGTTGGAGGCGTCCTTGAACGTCATCCAGCCGTTGCCGGTCTGGGCGAGCGTGCGCATCATCCGGGCATAGAGGGCGCGGGCCGGCACCTGCTTGACGTAGCACCCGGCGGCCTCCAGCTCGCGATAACGGGTGTCGAACGCCTCACCCCACAGGTCGGTCAGCTCGGGGACCTCCTTGGGGTCGAACAGCGACCACGTGCCGTCCGCCTCGACCCGGCGCATGAACTCGTCGGGCACCCAGTTGGCCAGGTTGAGGTTGTGCGTGCGCCGCGACTCCTCGCCCGTGTTGTCGCGAAGCTCCAGGAACTCCTCGATGTCGGCGTGCCAGGTCTCCAGGTAGACGCAGGCCGCGCCCTTGCGCCTGCCGCCCTGATTGACGGCCGCCACCGACGCGTCGAGCGTGCGCAGCCACGGCACGATGCCGTTGGACAGGCCGTTGGTGCCCCGGATCAGCGAGCCGCGCGAGCGCACCCGCGTCCAGGCGATGCCGATCCCGCCCGAATACTTCGACAGCCGGGCCACCTGGCCGTACCGCTCGTAGATGCTCTCCAGCTCGTCCCTCGGGGAGTCGAGCAGGAAGCACGACGAGAGCTGCGGCCGGCGCGCGCCCGAGTTGAACAGCGTCGGCGAGCTGGGCAGATAGGCCAGCGTGGACATCAGGCCGTACAGCTCGGCCGCCTCCGCCACCGTGGCCGACAGCCCGCAGGCGACGCGCAGCAGGAAGTGCTGCGGGCGCTCCAGCACGCGCCGGGTGACCGGGTGGCGCAGCAGGTAGCGGTCGTAGACCGTGCGCAGCCCGAAGTATTCGAACCGGTCGTCGGCCGCCGGGTCGATCAGCGCGTCGAGCGCCTCGGCCTCACCGGCCACGAAGGCGGCGACGGCGTCGCCAAGCAGCCCGGCGGCGTGGGCGGCGGCGACCGACTCGGAGAACGTGCGCACCCCCTCGGCCGCCGCCTCCTCCGCGATCAGCCCGCTCAGCAGCCTGGCCGCCCGGCGCGAGTTCTCCGGGTCGGCGATGACCCCGGCCGCCGCCTCCTCGATGGCCTGCCAGACCTGCGCCGCGTCCCACCCGCCGTCCGGGCCGCCGTCCGGGCCGCCGTCCGGGCCGGCCGATGCCCGCCGTACGGCACCGGTGGAGGGTCCGGAGTTCCCCGCCGAAGCCCACGGCCCGCCGCGTACCTCTGACGCGGGGTCCGCGGAAGCGGAGGCCGGGTCGGTGATCGTCATCAGATGCCCTCTCCTCGTCGTCTCGTGTCCCGGCCGGACCGGAGGGAGGCATGCCGCGGCGCACGCGCACGAGAGGGATTCGTGCCGTGACGATGCGGCGAGCCCGCCCTCGGGGCCCGGCGCGGGGCGCGCGCCCATGCGCGCGCATCGCTGGCAGGTCTTCGGACTCGCGGGCGCCCGGCCGGGCTCGCGCCCTGCCGGTCCTACTGGCCGTCGCTTCCCGGGCGCGCTCGCGCCCAGTGCTCGGAGCACAGCACCGTGCTGTGCCGACGGCGGTCGTTCCCGCTCACCGCTGCGGGGCAGTCCCGGATTTCCACCGGGTTCCCTCTTGCCTCACCAAGGTGAACCAGCAACGCGATGGATCCTACATCTAGTGGCCCTTCCCGCAAGCGCCCCCACAAGTTGTGTTTTTCAGCGGAGTCCGAGATCATTGAGGAGCAGGGCCGTACGGCGCGCCTCGCCGGCGAGCCATTGCCGGAAGTCGTCGCCGTCGAGCCACATCGGCGTCCAGTCGTTGCGCTCGCACAGGCGCCGCCAGCCCGGCGTGCCGGCGACGGCACGGCACAGATCGAGCAGGGCGTCCGGCTCGGGCGTGCCGCGCGGGGCGATCAGCCCGGTCCAGTCGGCGAACACGACGCGTACGCCCGACTCCGACAGCGTCGGCGCGTCCACCCCGGACAGCCGCTCGGCGGAGGAGACGGCGAGCGGGCGCAGCCGTCCGGCGCGCACATGGGGGGCGACCTCGCGCCTGCTGCCGAACCCGAGCGCGAGCCGCCCGTCGACGACCGCGGCGACGGCCTGCGCCCTGCTGCCGAACGCGACGTAGTCGAGCAGGCGGACGTCGGCTCCCAGGCCCCGGGCGGTCATGCCGAACAGCAGGTGTTCCGGGCCACGGTCGGCGCCGCCCGCGACCCGGTGCGCCCCCGGGTTCCGCAGCAGCGCGGCGGCGAACTGGTCGAACGTGCGATAGCCCGAGTCGGGCGAGGCGACCAGCACCTCCCACTCCCCCGCCAGCCGCGCGAGCGGTACGGCCCGGGCCACGAGGAGGGGGTCGCGGGCCAGCGCGCAGGCGGCGAGCAGCGCGGAGTCGGCGACCACCAGGCCGGCCCCCGGCCGGTTCAGGTCGGCGAGAGCCGTCCCGCCGCCACCGGTCTCCCGCCTGATCCGTACGGCCCGGGCCCAGCCACGCCCTTCCACGAGCGACTTGAACCCGGCGGCGACGCCCTCCCCGCACCCGCCGGGCGGGCCCGGGACCATCAGGGAGAGCTCCCCGCGGCGCGGGGGTGCGGGGACACCGCATGCGCCCGCGAGGGCCAGGACTCCCAGTGCGAGGACCGTACGGCGTCGCATGTCGGCACCCTCCACCCCGAAGAGTCCCTTACATGCACAGACTATGAGTAACTACACCATGTCACCACATAACGGACGTTACGGCTGCGGCGATCGATGGGTGGTTCTCGCCGGGTAGAGGGCGATCCCGCGGTGGTCGCGGGTCAGGCGCCTGCCGCAGGAGCTCGGAAAGAAGCCGTCGTCCTCGCTGCGATGGTGACTGCCCAGTGCGGCACAGCAGGTGTGACAGTGGGCACGCAGGTCGGGCTTGATCACCTCGACCCGCTTGGCTCGCGCGGGCAGTTCCGCGTGCGCAACACCCGCTCGGTCAGGGATACAGGCGTCGTATACAAAGGCAGGCATGGAGGACCTTGTCGAGCACCGTTACGGCCGCGACGACATACGGCTGATGACGGCGTCCTTCCGTAGGCATCACTTCGTTCCGCACGCGCACAGCGAGTACGCCATAGCGGCGATCGAGCGCGGGGTGGAGGCCGTCCGCTATCGCGGCGCCACCGAGCACGCGCCCGCGGGCAGCCTGCTCCTCCTCGACGCCGACACCATCCACGCCGGCCGTCCCGGCATCCCCGAGGGCTGGGACTACCGGGTCTTCTACATCCCGCAGCACCTGCTCGCGGAGCTCGCCGGGCACCGGCCGGCCTTCTCCACACCGGCTCCGTACGATCCTCGCCTGGCCGCCCGCCTGATCCGGCTGCACCGCCGCCGGGACCAGACCTCCCTCGCCGCGCAGGAGGAGTTCGAGGCGCTGTGCACCGAGATCCTCGCCCGCTACACGCGCCGCGGAATCGCCCCGGCGCCCATCCGCACGACGCCGGCGGGGCCGGTCGCGAAGGTGCAGCGGCATCTGGCCGAAGACCTGCGGCGCACCCCAAGCCTGGACGAGCTCGCGCAGGTGGCGGGCCTGCCCCGGTTCCGGCTGCTGCGCGCCTTCCGCCGCGAGACCGGCGTGACCCCGCACGGCTACCTGCTCCAGCTCCGCCTGCGCTGCGCCCAGCAGCTCCTGACCGCCGGGCACACCATCGCGCGGGCCGCCGCGGAGAGCGGCTTCTACGACCAGGCGCACCTGCACCGCCATTTCCGCCGTACGTTCGCGGCCACCCCGGGCCGGTTCGCGCGCAACGACGTACAAGACCGGCGCGGCTCGCGCGCCTAGCGTTGCCGGGCATGGACGAATACACCAGCCACGAATACACCGGGCCCGAGTTCTCCCGCAGCGCGCTGCTCATCATCGACCTGCAGCGCGACTTCGTCGCCGGCATCGCCGGCACCGCCGAGGTGCTGCCCGCGGTCCGGCGCCTCACGCACGCGTTCCGCGAGGCGGGGCGGCCCATCGTGCATGTCGTGCGCCTCTATCTGCCCGACGGCAGCAACGCCGACCTGTGCCGCCGGACGCTGCGCGGCATGGTCAACCCGCACTCCCCGGGCTCCCAGCTGGCCGCCGGACTGCTCCCCGGCGGGCTCCCCGGCGGAACGGCGGAACGCGAGCTCGACCCGGACCTGCTCCTCGCGGGACGCGCGCAGGAGGTCGGCCCGGGCGAGCACATCCTGTACAAACCCCGCTGGAGCGCCTTCTACGGCACCCCGCTGCTGGAGCACCTCGCGGAACGCGCGGTGAGCACCGTGGTCGTCGCCGGGTGCAACTACCCGAACTGCCCGCGTTCCACCCTCGTCGACGCGACCGAGCGCGACCTGCGCGCCGTCGCGGTCCGCGACGCCCTGTCCGGCTGGACCGCCGGCGCGGACCGCGAGCTGGCGGGGATGGGCATCGCCTGCCTGGACACGAGCGAGGTCGTCGCCGCCGTCTGGTCGCGCGCGGCGTCCCGGGCCTGACTCCGTACGGCCCGCACCGGCACGCGGCGTGGGCCGTACGGCGTGCGGACGGTTATTCGACCGTCACGCTCTTGGCGAGGTTGCGCGGGCGGTCGACGTCGCGCTCCAGGGCGACGGCCGCGTGGTAGGCGAAAAGCTGCAGCGGGATCGTGAGCAGGATGGGGTCGAGCTCGACCTCGTTCTTGGGCACCACGATGCAGTCGTCGGCCGCCTCGGACGTGCGGTGGCCGACCATGAGGATGCGCCCGTGCCTGGCCCGGATCTCGCCCAGCGTGGTGAGGTTCTTGTCGAGCAGCTCGTCGTCCGGGACGATCGCGACCGTCGGCAGCTCGGGGCTGATCAGCGCGAGCGGGCCGTGCTTGAGCTCGCTCGCCGGGTATGCCTCGGCGTGGACGTAGGAGATCTCCTTGAGCTTCTGCGCGCCCTCGCGGGCCACCGGGTAGCCGCGCACCCGGCCGACGAACATCATGCCCGGCGAGTCGGCGTACTTCTTCGCCAGATCCCTGATCCGGTCCTCCAGCGTGAGGATCTCCTTGATCTGCTCGGGCAGCCGGCGCAGGCCCTCGCAGATCCTGCGGCCGTCGGCGGGCGACAGGTCGCGTACGCGGCCGAGGTGCAGGGCGAGCAGCGCGAACGCCACGGCCGTCGAGGTGAACGCCTTGGTGGACGCCACCGAGACCTCGGGGCCCGCGTGCAGGTAGATGCCGCCGTCGGTCTCCCGGGCGATGGCACTGCCGACGGTGTTGACGATGCCGAGCACCCGGCCGCCCTTGCGCTTGAGCTCCTGCACCGCGGCGAGCGTGTCGTACGTCTCCCCCGACTGGCTGATCGCGACGTACAGCGTGTCGGGCTCGACGACGGGGCTGCGGTAGCGGAACTCCGACGCGGGCTCGGCGTCGGCGGGGATGCGGGCCAGCTCCTCGATGAGCTGCGCGCCCATCTGCCCGGAGTAGTACGCGGACCCACAGCCGATGATCTTCACGCGGCGGAACGAGCGGGTCTCGCGGGCGTCCATGTTGAGGCCGCCCAGGTGGGCGATGTGGAACCGGTCGTCGATCCGGCCGCGTAGCGTGCGGGCGACCGTGTCGGGCTGCTCGGAGATCTCCTTGAGCAGGTAGTGCTCGTAGCCGCCGTTGTCGTAGTGGCCGGCGTCCCAGTCGACCGTGAACGGCTCCTTGGCCGTCTCCCTGGCGTCGCTGGTGAACGTGTTGAACCCGTCGGCCTTGATGACCGCGAGCTCGCCGTCCTCCAGGTGGACGACCTGCCGGGTGTAGCGGATGAGCGCGGCGACGTCGGAGGCGGCGAACATCTCCTTCTCGCCGAGGCCGAGCACGATCGGGCTGCCGTTGCGGGCCACCACGATCTCGCCGGGACGCTGCGCGTCGATGACGGCGATGCCGTACGTGCCGACCACGCTCTTCAGCGCCCGTGAGACGGCCTCGCGCAGCGAGTCGGTCTCCTTGACCATGCGCCCGACGAGCTGCGAGAGCACCTCGCTGTCGGTCTCGCTCTCGAACTTCACGCCCTCGCCCTCCAGGCGGCGGCGCAGCTCGTCGGCGTTCTCGATGATGCCGTTGTGCACGACCGCGACGCGCTGCTCCTGGTCGAGGTGCGGGTGCGCGTTCACGTCACTGGGCGCGCCGTGGGTGGCCCAGCGGGTGTGCCCGATGCCGCTCGTGCCCTTGAACTTCGCGGGTACGGCCGCCGCCAGGTCGGCGACCCGGCCCTTGACCTTGCGCGTCTTGAGGCTCTTGGCGTTCACGACGGCGAGGCCGGCCGAGTCGTAGCCCCGGTACTCCAGTCGCTGGAGACCTTCGAGCAGGATGGGTGCCGCATCCTTTGGCCCGACATAAGCGACGATTCCGCACATAACCGCTCCTATCCGTAAACGATCCGCCGGAGCTGGCGCAGGGTCAGCTCCGGTGCCGCGACACGCCTTCCCGCGAGCTCGGCGGAGATTCTGGGAAAGATCTGGTCGTTCGTCAGCCCCCTCGACTTGAGTTCGCCGTGGCGGCGCCGCACGTACTCTTCCGCGGGCTCGCCGAAGTACGCCAGGACGTCGGCCACCACGCGAGCCGCCTCCCCGGGCCCCAGTGACGTGGTCCGGGTGAGGTGACCGATCAGATCCTCGAAGGGATGCCGTGCCGTGGACACAGAGCAGGACCCTAACGCAGCGCCGATACCGACTAACAAGGATCCTGCCCGTTTTCGGGCAGGATCAGCTCCGCGAAGGCTCCAAACGGCGCCATGACAGCCCCTCGTTGCGGTCAGGGCAGTGTCCGCGAGGCCGCCCGCCGGGATTCAGCTCCTGCGCAGCAGCAGGCGGCCCTGGCGGAACCGCTCGCCGTCGAGAGGCTCGCGCAGCATCCGTGCCACCTCGGCGAAGCCCGCCTCGCGCGCCGGCTCGGCGAGGCCGTCGATCGGCCAGCGGTACGCCGGCGCCGCCTTGTGGTCGAACTCCGTCACCGGATCGCCCTCGGATTCGAAGAACCCGAGCAGGAGGTGGCCGCCGGGGGCCAGCACACGGCGGAACTCGGCGAAGTACGGCGGCAGCTCCCGCGGCGGGGTGTGGATGACCGAGTACCACGACAGGATGCCGCGCAGCTCGCCGTCGGCGAGGTCGAGCGCGTGCATGGAACCGACCTCGAAGCGCAGCCCGGGGTGCGCCGCACGGGCGAGCTCGATCATCCGGGGTGACAGGTCGATGCCGAAGGCGTCCAGCCCCAGACTCCGAAGGTGCGCCGTCACATAACCGGGGCCGCAGCCGAGTTCGGCGACGGGCCCTGCCCCGTCGGTCCGTACGAGCTCGGCGAACGCGGCCAGCGCCGCGCGGTCCAGCGGCAGGCGGTCGAGCGAGTCCCGGAAGAGATCGGCGTAGAGGTCGGCGACGGAGTCGTACGCCTGGGCCGTCGCGGTGAGATAGGGGGCGGATTCGGTCATGGCGGGTGACTCTAGTGCCTCGGCTCACCCCGCGCGGACCTCCGGACGCGCGGCGTGCGCGGCGCGGGCGATCGGGGGCGGACCCGGGAAGAACCGCCCCCGCAGACCGGCGCGGGCGGTCAGGCCGCCGGGGCGGCGGCGCGCAGCACCTTCATGAACTCACGCATCCACGCCGGGTGGTCCGGCCAGGCCCGCCCGGTCACGAGGTTCCGGTCGACGTGCGCCTCGCTGTCGACCCACGTGCCGCCGCCGTTCTCGACGTCGGTCGCGCAGGCGGGGTACGCGCTGCTCTCGCGGCCCTTCAGCACCCCGGCGGCGGCGAGCACCAGCGGCCCGTGACAGAGCGCGGCGATCGGCTTTCCGGCGTCCGCGAAGTGGCGGACGATCTCCTGGACGTCCCGGTCGCCGCGGATGTACTCGGGGGCCCGGCCGCCGGGGATCACCAGCGCGGCGTACTCGTCCGGGTTCACGTCGGAGAAGGCGACGTCGGCCGCCCAGGTGTGGCCCGGCTTCTCGGTGTAGGTGTCGAAGCCGTCCACGAAGTCGTGCACCACGAACTGCAGCTTCTTCGCGGACGGCGCCGCGATGCGCGCCTCGTAGCCCTCCTCCAGAAGCCGCTGGTACGGGTACATCACCTCGAGGTCCTCGGCCGCGTCACCGGTGATGATCAGCACCTTCGCCATGGCGTAACCCCCTCGTGCGTACGGTTGCCGCCTCATCGTGCGCACGGCCTCGCCCGCGGGTCAACGTCTCGGCTTCCTTCGGTCACGTGCCGCGTGGGCGCCGGGATTGAGGCCAGTTGGCACCGGCACCCTCCGGGATCCGCTAGAGTTATTCCTGCGTCGCCGGGAAAAACCCGAGCGATCGCTGCGGAAGTGGCTCAGTGGTAGAGCATCACCTTGCCAAGGTGAGGGTCGCGGGTTCGAATCCCGTCTTCCGCTCGGAGCCCGGACGAGATCCGGGCACGGACGATTAGCTCAGCGGGAGAGCGCTTCCCTGACACGGAAGAGGTCACTGGTTCAATCCCAGTATCGTCCACCACATCCCGTCAAAGGCCGGGCCGCTTTCGCGGCTCGGCTTTTTGCGTTCGTTCCCGTCGCCGCGCGGCCCCAGCGGGTGGGCCCGATGCACGCGCCGGATGCCGATCCGCCCGGACGGCGACATCGCCTCTGCGCACATGAACGAGGCGGACACCCAAGGCTCCATCCGGCGCTCACGACGCGGTTCGGCTGAGGTCCGGCCGTCCGGCGAGTTGTAGACGTCGGCGTTCACTACTTCTTATAGTGAGCGTAGTAGACGTCCACGTTCACTATCGGTGGGTCCCCACGACCGCCCCGCCGCTCCCTGGAGCCCGCTTTGCCGACCCCCACGACCGACACGCGGTCCACCCGCCCGGCCCGGCACCGGCCCGGCCTCGTACTCACCGCCCTGCTGTTCTGCCAGCTCATGCTGGTCCTCGACGTCACCGTCGTGAACATCGCGCTCCCCCAGATCCACGACACGCTCGGCTTCACCTCCGAGGGCCTGGCCTGGGTGCTCAACGCCTACACCGTCACCTTCGGCGGGTTGCTCCTGCTCGGCGGGCGGGCGGGGGACATCGTCGGCGGCGTCCTCACCCACGTGGCCTCCTGGCGTTGGGTCCTTTTCATCAACGTGCCCATCACCGTCGCCGTGCTCGTCCTCACACCGCTGTTCGTCCGCGAGGCCGAGCGGTCGCCCGGCAGGTTCGACCTCCCCGGTGCACTCACCTCCACGACCGGCATGGGCGCCCTGGCCTTCGGGCTGATCAACGCGGCCTCGGCCGGCTGGGGCGACCGGGTCACTTCGATCGCGATCGGCGTGGCCGTGGTGTCGCTGGCGCTGTTCGCGCTGGCCGAGTCCCGCGCCCCCCAGCCGATCACCCCGCTCCACCTGCTGCGCGACCCGCTGCGGCTCCGTTCGTACGCGGCGATGCTGGTGGTCGGCGCGAGCATGGGCGGGATGTTCTACTTCCTCACCCAGTTCCTGCAGGAGGTGCTCGGATTCGGCCCGCTCCAGGCGGGTCTCGCGTTCCTGCCCGTCTCGCTCGTCCTGGTCGTGTCGGCGCAGCGCACCGCGGCGCTGCTGCCGAAGACCGGACCGGCGATCCCGACCGCCATCGGGGCGCTCGCGGTCACGGCCGGGCTGCTCTGGCTCGGCCGGCTCGACGAGACCAGCGGCTACTTCCCCGGGGTCGCCGTTCCGCTGGTGCTGTTCGGCATCGGCGCGGGCCTCATCTACGTTCCCTCGACCGTCGGCGCGACGGCGCGGGTGGCCGCGACCGAGTCGGGCGCCGCCTCGGGCATGCTCAACACCACCTCCCAGCTCGGCACGGCGCTCGGCCTGGCCGCGCTCGTCACCGTCGCGGGCACGGCGGCACGCCACGCCGCCGCCCATCCCGTGGCCGGCCTGTCCGCGCAGGCCCAGGCGCAGCACGCGGCCACCTACGGCTTCACTCGCGCGTTCCTGGCGGCGGCGATGCTCGGCGTCGTGCTGCTCGTCATCAGCCTCATCGGCGGCTTCAGGCCGGTCCGGCCTACTGACCGTGCCTACTGACCGTGCCTACTGACCCGGCCTACTGATCAGGGGCGTCGCCGCCCCTGACGCCGGTTGCCGCCGTCAGGGGCAGCAGGACGCGGTCGACGACCGAGACGACCAGGTCTTCGGGGATGGCGGTGCCCTCGGTGAGGATGTGGTCGGCGAGCAGGGCCGGGCCGGCCGCGGCCACCAGCGGATCGGCCGCCTCGGACGCCACCTCGCCTCTGGCCGCCCCCTGCCGCAGGACTTCGGCGATCAGTTCCTTGCAGGGCCGCAGGACCCGCTGGTCGAACAGCTTGCGGCAGTCGCCGTCGCCCTCCACGGCCATCGCGTGGAACGCGCCGGCCCGGGTCGCGTCGGCGGCGCGCCGGATGCACGACAGCAGCGCGATCAGGTCGTCGCGGACGTGCCCGGTCAGCTCGACGTCGTACGGCGACGGCAGCACGCTGCTGAGCGCGTCGAGCACGAGCTCCTTCTTGTTGCCCCAGCGGCGGTAGAGCGCCGCCTTGCCCGTGTGGGCCGCGAGCGCGACGCTGTCCATGGTCATCCGGGCGAAGCCGACCTCGCTCAGCTCGGCGAAGACCGCGTCGAAGATGGCCCGCTGCAACTCCGCTCCGTGCCGGCGCTGGCCTCCGCCGGCATGGCCGGACTGGTCACGAACGGCGACCCCGCCCATCTCGGCCCTCCCGTGAAGTCGGCCCCCATCCTACGCCGCGCCGGAAAAGCGGTTTCGCGGTCCGATCTCGCCCGTGGAAGCCTGGATCCGCGGCGGCGCCGGCCGCTGACACGCGGCCGGCGCCGCCGAGGAATCGCGGCACGGCGCTCGCCATTTCCGGCGAAGCATTCCCGCCGCCACCGGCGCGCCCCCGCCAAGAGCACCGGTATCCCGATGGGCACGGCGGATCCCTGCCCGTCATCGCCGCCGAGATAATCTTCTATCGATTAGTCCAGGGCGAACACAAACCATTTAACCGGAAATAGTCCGATGCTTGTCTAGATTTCTTCTTAATGACGGCTTTTGTCGCCCTTTTGTGGGCTCGCGGATTGCACGACGAGAACCTGTGGCGCGGCCTGATGCATCCGGGTGCGCAGCCAGAGCAACTGGACGGCCGTCTCCGGGGCACAGTGGCGGGCGAGGCCGAGCAGCTCGTCGTCCCTGAGCCCGCGGGCGGCCTGTGCGACCACGCTCCACGACAGGTCGCACTCGGTGGCGAGGAGATACAGCCCGTGCAGCTCGCGCAGCAGCGCGAGGCCGCCGCCGTCCCCGCGCGAGCCCGGCGTCATCCGTGGGCGGCGGGCGGTTCCGGTCTCCGCGCCCGCGGCCTCGAAATCCCCGCCGTCGATACTCGCGGCGTCGATACTCGCGGCGTCGATACTCGCGGCGTCGAAAGCCCCGGCGGCGAAGCCGCCGGTATCGAACTCGCCGGTATCGAACTCGCCCCTGCCGAAGCCACCGGCGTCGAATGAACCCGTACCGAAACCCGCGGCGTCGAACCCTGAATCGAAACCCGCGTCGAAACCACCGGTGCCGAACGTGTCCAGCCCCGTGGGCCGCGACGGGGCGGAACCCGGATCGCGCGATTCCGCGGAGCGGTACCTGTGCAGGAAGGGCTCCAGCCGTTCGGTGTGATCGCGGCACTGCGCGGCCAGGCGCTCGCAGACGCCGCAGAGGTCGGACTCGCGGGGGTGGCCGCGCCGCAGCGCGCGGAACCCGGACGACAGCGCGTGCTGCGTGCGGGACAGCGTCTCGAGGTAGCGCGCCAGATGCTCGCTCACCGCTCATCACATCCGCGGACGGCGTCCCCCCAAGCGGTGCGTGTGCCTGCAAGGGCCATGTGTCGTCGCTTCCTTCCGGTAGGCCGACCCACCTCATCTCCGGCGATCGCGGACGTCAGACCTCCTCGTATCGCTCCGGCGCCTCCCCTCCACCGGCCGCGGCCGCCACCTCGGGCCGCGTGCTCGCGCCGCGGCCGAGGCGCGTGGCGGCGGCCGAGTAGAGCCCCTCCCCCACGGGGGCCTCCCCGCGCCGCCCGGCCTTCACCAGCCGGACCGCCACCGCCGTACGCAGCGGCCTGCGGGACACCGGGTCCCACGCGGTGAGCGTCAGCTCCGCCACCACGCGCGCCAGGGCCTCGTCCTGCCCGTCGAGCGGCAGCACCACGACCCCCCGGTGCACGCCGCCCGACAGGCGCGCGACGGCCTCCAGCACGCCCAGAGGCGACTCGGCCCGGACGAGGTCGCCGTCCTCGATGCCGAGCAGCGCGGCGTCGCCGGGGTGGACCTCCAGGCACGGCCCGGCCGGGAACGGCTCGGGCCCGGCGACGGCATCGCCGCGACGGCCCGGACCGCGGCGCGGCCCCCTGCGGACGGTGAGGACCAGCGGATGCTCGTCACCGGCGACCTCGGGAGACGGCTCGAAATCCGCGGCGTGGAGGAACGCCCGTCCCCCGGGGTTCTGCGCGCGGTAGCGTTCCTCGCCCAGCTCGGCCCCCGTGGCAAGGTCGGCCCCGAACGTCTGGCAGTCCCCCGGCCTGGTGGCGAAGCGCCCCCCGGCGTACAGCCGCTCGACGCCGTGGGAGCCGGCCGGCGTGCAGGGCCACTGGACGCCCCCGGCGCGCAGCCGGTCGTAGGTGATCCCGGTGTGGTCGCACGGACGGCCCCTGGTGCACGCCTTCCACGCCTCGAACGCCGACTCGGCGTCCGTCCAGTGCACGAGCGGCCGGCCGTCCCGGTCGCGCAGGTCCATCCGCCGCGCGTAGTCGAGCAGGATGTCGAGGTCGGCCCTGGCCTCCCCCGGCGCCTCGACCGCCTTCTCGCACAGGTGCACCGTGCGGTCGGCGCCGGTGACGGTGCCGGTCTTCTCGCCCCAGACCGCCGCGGGGAGCACCACGTCGGCCAGCCGCGCGGTCTCGGTCAGGTACGCGTCCTGGACGACGACCAACAGGTCCTCCCTCGCGAGGATCCGGTCGAAGCCGGGGATCGTGGCGGCCGGATCGGAGGCCGTGATCCACAGCAGCCCGATCGAGCCCTCCTCGGCGTACCTGAGGATCTGGGTCGCGTGCGTGGCCGGTCCCCAGTGCGGGATGACGGCGGGATCGACGTTCCACAGGTCGGCCAGCTCGCGCACGTGCCCGGTGTCGGCCCAGTTGCGCAGCCCGGGCAGGTCCGCGGCCGAGCCCGTCACCAGCGCGTCGCATCCGGGACCGCCGAGCTGGAACAGCCCGGCCCCCGGCCGGCCGAGCATGCCGCGCAGCAGGTGGACGTTGTTGACCTGGCAGGCCGCGGCGGTCGCCTGGTTGGAGCCCAGGAACTCGGGGCCCACGGTGGACACGAGCCGTTCGGCCGCGCCCAGGATCTCGGCGGCCTGCTCGATCTGCGCGACCGGCACCGCGCAGATCTCCGCCGCCCGCTTGGCGGGGTACGCCTCGACGATCCGCCACAGCCGTTCGAACCCCACGGTGTGCGCGGCGACGTAGGCGGCGTCGTACCAGCCGCCCGCGATCAGTTCGTGCAGCAGGCCGTTGAGGAGGGCCACGTTGGTGCCGGGACGCACAGCGAGGTGGACGTCGGCCTCCACGGCCGCCGCCGTCCCCTCCGGGCCCACCACGATCATGGCGGGCGGCCGGGATCCAAGCCGCCGGTCGAGCATGCGCTCCCACAGCACGGGATGGGTGGCGGCGCAGTCGTGCCCCCACAGCGCGAGCGCGTCGCAGTGGTCCACGTCGGTGTACGACCCGGGCTGGCCGTCGGTGCCGAAGCTCGCCGCGAGCGCGGCCGCGGCGGCCGCCGCGCCCCAGCGGGTGTCGCCGTCCATGTGCGGGGTGCCGATCCCCGCCTTGCCGATGACGGCGAGGGTGTAGTGCTCCTCGAGGAAGAGCCGCGTGCCGGTGTGGAAGGCGAGACGGCCCCAGCCGCCGGGCCGGGCGAGCAGTTCCCGCGACGTCGCGACGACACGCTCCATCGCGACGTCCCACGTCGTCTCCACCAGCCGCCCGTTCTCGCGTACGAGGGGGCGGGTGAGCCGGCCCGCGCGAGGCTGCCACGCCTGCCACTCCCGGGGGTCGAGCCTGCCGTGGTTGACGCGGTCGCCGGCCCGGCCGCGCACCCCCACGATCCGGCCGCCGCGCACCGCCAGGTCGAGGGCGTCGCCGTTGGAGCCCGCCGCGGACACGGCGGGCACCCACCGCTCGGCGCTCGGCTCCGCGGCGCCGTCCTCCGTCAGCACGTCCACCCGCACCGGCCAGGGGCTGCCGAGGCGGATGACCGGGGGAAGCGCGTCGCGCATGTGGCTCGGCAGGGCCGCGGCCAGCCGTTCCACCGCGTCGGGAGGTCCGTACGGCGTGCGCCGCCCCCTGGGATCGGCGATGCGGTCCAGCACCTGGCACCTCCGCGGTGACGACGCCCGAACGAGGCGTCCCGTACCCGGTGCCGTGCACCTCTGATCCCGGAATCGCCCGAACTGACCGGTTCCTTTTCGAATACTTTCCATAGGGTGTCAATGCCGGACCTGCCCCCTGCACGGGTCCCGTGATCTGTAAAGTGCATTTACTGGATAATGTCGGCGCGGCCTGGCGGGGGGCGGCCCGCGCGTTCGCGTGTGGGGTGCGAATGGACGGACGCACGACCGGTCCGGTCGTCACGGGCACGTCCACGCCCCTCGTCGGACGGCGGGACGCGCTGGCCGCGCTGCGCGGCGCGATGGCCGCGAGCCGTCGCGACGGGTTCCAGTTCCTCGCGCTGGCCGGTGAGCCGGGCGCGGGCAAGACGCGGCTGCTCGGCGAGCTCGCGGCGATGGCCGGCGCGGACGGCTTCACCTCCTTGTGGGGACGCGCCGCCGAGTATGAGCAGATGCTTCCCTACAGCGCCCTGGTCGACGCGCTCGACGACCATCTCGACGCACGCCGGGAGGAGGTCGTCAGGGCCGTGGGGGCCGGGCAGGCCGCCCTGCTGTCCGGCGTCTTCCCCGGGCTCGCGGCCGAAGGGGCTCCGGCCGCCGACGAGCCCGCGCTGGCCGACGACCGCAGCGGCCTGGCCCGCTATCGGCTCTACCGGGCCGTACGGCACCTGGTGGGCGCGCTGGCCGGGCCGTCCGGCCTGCTGCTGGTGCTCGACGACGTCCACTGGGCCGACGACGGCACCATCGAGTTCCTCGACCACGTGGTGCGGCACCCGCCCGCCGGTCCGGTGCTGATGGCCGTGGCCTTCCGCCCGGCCCAGGCCGCCCCCCGCGTGGCCAGGCTGGCCGCGGCGGCGGGACCGCGCGGGCACGAGGTCGTGGTCGGTCCCCTCAGCGCCGCCGAGGTCCGGCAGTTCCTCGGCCCCCAGGTCAGCCGGGGGCGCAGCATGGCCCTGTACGAGGCCAGCGGGGGCAACCCGTTCTATCTCGAGGCGCTGGCCCGGATGGACGGCACCGACGTGACCGAGCTGCCGCCGACCGTGCTCGCCGCGCTCCAGGTCGAGCTGGCCGACCTGTCCCCCGGCGCCCTGCTGGTGGCCCAGGCCGCCGCGGTCGCCGCCGACGAGTTCGAGCCGGCCGTCGCCGCCGTGGCCGCCGAGGTGCCGCCGGCCGTCACGCTGGCCGCGCTCGACGAACTGGTCGAGCGCGACATCGTCCGCAGCGCGGGCGGCCGGTTCCGCTTCCGCCACCCGCTCGTACGGCGGGCCGTCTACGAGTCGGCGGCGGCGGGCTGGCGCCTGGGCGCGCACGCCAGGATCGCGGCCCACCTGGCCGAGCTGGGCGCCCCGGCGACCGTACAGGCCCACCACGTGGAGCATTCTGGGTCGTTCGGCGACCGGCGAGCGGTGGAGGTGCTGGTGGAGGCGGCCCGCGCGGTGACCGCGCACGCGCCCGCCACCTCGGCGCACTGGCTGCAGGCGGCGCTGCGGCTCATGCCGGACGACGCCGCGGCCCGGGAGGAACGGCTCGCGCTGATGCTGGAGCTGAGCTGGGCCCAGGGGATCAGCGGCAGGCTGGCCGAGGGCCGCGACACCGCACGCGAGCTGCTGCGCATGCTGCCCGACGACGACTACCCCCGCAGGGGCCGCGCGGCCCGGGTCTGCGCGCTGATGGAGCGCCAGCTCGACCGCCCGCAGGAGGCCAGGGCGCTGCTGCTCGACGAGCTGAGCCGGATGCCCAACCCCCGGGCGGCCGCCGCGGTGCCGATGCGCATGCGCCTGGTCGCCGAGAGCATGATGCGGGTGGACTTCCGGGCCGCCCAGGCCGTGCTCGACCTGATGCCCGACAACGCCGACGACTGGGAGCCCGGGCTCGCGGTCGCGGTGGCGGCGCTGCGCCCGATGCCCGCCCTCGCCGCGCGCCGCATCGACGACGCGCTGCGCTACGCCGACATCGCCGGCAAGCTGCTCGCGGACGCGCCGGACGAGCACCTGTCCGAGTGGCTGGACGCCATCGCCTGGCTCTGCTGGGCCGAGTCCTACCTGGGCCGCTATGGCGATGCGCTGCGCCACTTCGACCGGGCGGCGGCCGTCGCGCGGTCGACCGGGCAGACCTACATCCTGACCAACCTGCTGGCGGGCCGGGCCAAAACACTGGTGGCGACGGGCCGCCTGGCGGAGGCCAGGGCCACCGCCGAGGAGTCGGTCGAGTGCGCCCGGCTGCTCGACTCCGGCCAGCAGCTCGTGTTCGCGCTCACCCAGCTCTGCCTGGCCGAGTCGTGGAGCGGCGACGACGAGGCGGCCATCCGCGCCGGCGAGGAGGCCGTACGCTGCGGCGTCGGGGCGGGCGAGACCTGGGAGGCCACGGCCCGCTACGCCCGAGGACAGGCCCTGGTCAACGCGGGCCGGTTCGCCGAGGGCGTCGAGGCGGTGCTGGACGCGTGCAACCGGTTCGACTCGCCGCGGGTGGACCCGGGCACGCTGCTCCAGGCGTGCGAGGCGCTCGCCTACGCGGACGCCTCCCGGGAGACGAGTGCCGTGGCCGGCGCCGTGCTCGGCGTTGGGACCGGGACCGAGGCGGCCGCCGAGGCGGCGGCTCGGGCGGGGCAGTGGGCGGCGCTCGCCGTACGCCTGGAGGAACCGCGGCTGCCGGCCTACTGCGGCTTCGCCTCGCTCGCCCGCGCGCACGCGCTGTCCCGCGAAGACCCGTCCGCCGCGGCCGCGGCGGCGGAGGAGGCGGCCCGCGCGCTGGCCGCGGGCGAGCGGCGGCTCGACGCGGGCCGGGCCCTGCTCACCGCCGGGCTCGCGCATCTCGGAGCGCCCGGCGGCCGTAGCCGCGCCAGGGAGAACCTCCGCGCCGCGGCCGAGATCTTCGACTCCTGCGGCGCCCGCGCGCTCAAGGCACGCACCGAGCGCGAGCTGCGCCGCCTCGGCGTACGGGTGGGCGGCGGCGCGACCACGGCCGCGAGCGGGGAGGCGGCCAGGTTCGGGCTGTCGCCCCGGGAGCTGGAGGTGGCGCTGCTGGTCGCCGAGGGGCTGACCAACCAGCAGGTCGCCGAGCGGCTCTTCCTCAGCGTGCGTACGGTGGAAACGCACCTGTCGCGGATCTTCGCCAAGCTGGAGGTGACCTCCCGGGTCGGCGTGGCCACCGCCCTTACGCGCTGAGTGCGGACAAGTACGGGTTTTCCACGATGTCGCCGCTATAGCCGGTCCTGGGATCGTAGCCCCGGGCAGAAAGGCGATCGAATGGAACACCGCATACCCCGGTTCACGCTCGACGGCGTGCGCAACGCCGAGGTCACGGTCCATCCGTTCGCCACGGAGGACGAGCTGGGGTTACAGCTCACCCGGTTCCGTAGTCACGACACGCCGGCGCAGGGGGCGCAGGACGACGTCGTGCTGCTCGTGCACGGACTGACCTCGTCGAGCGACATGTTCATCATGCCGGAGCACACGAACCTGGTCCGGTTCCTGCACGACAACGGGTTCGGCGACGTGTGGGCGCTGGACTTCCGGATGAGCAACAGGTTTCCGTACAACATCGAGACCCGCAGGCACACGCTGGACGACATCGCCCAGTATGACCACCCGGCAGCACTGCGCGAGATCCGCCGCCATGTGGGGGCGCGGCGGATCCACGTGGTGGCCCACTGCCTGGGGTCGGTGAGCTTCCACATGAGCCTGTTCTCCGGGGCCGTCAGCGGGATCGCCGGCGTGGTCGCCAACAGCGTCGCGCTGACCCCCCGGGTGCACCCCTGGGCCCGGCTCAAGCTGACCCTCGGCCCCACGCTGCTGGAGTACGGCACGGGCCTGCCCTACCTGGACCCCCGGTTCAAGGACGCGCCCCCGCTGTCGCGGCGGTGGCTGCTGGCGCGCGCCGTCTCCTACTTCCACCCCGAGTGCCGGGAGCCCGCCTGCCACATGCAGAGCTTCATGTGGGGCAGCGGCAGGCCCGCGATGTACCGCCACGGCAACCTGTCGCCGAGCACGCACGTGCACGAGCGGCTCGCCGACCTCAACGGCGCCTGCGACCTGCACTACTACCGGCACGTGCGGAAGATGGTGGCCGCCGGGCGCGCGGTGAAGTACGACACCGGCGACCCGAGGTTCGCCGCGCTGCCGGACGACTACCTCGTCAACGCGGCCGACGTCGACACGCCCATCCTGTTCCTGACGGGCGACCACAACGACGTCTTCACCGACTCCAACATCGTCTGCCACCGCGTCCTGTCGAAGGCGGCGCCGGGACGGCACGAGCTGCGGGTCCTGCCCGGCTACGGGCACATCGATCCCCTGATCGGCCGGAACGCGCACCGGGACGTCTTCCCGCACATCCTCGACTTCCTGAAGCGGCACAGCGGTCGCTGACCACGGCGCTGAGAGACCATTACTGAGAGATCATTCATGGAACACGTCGACGCGGTCGTGGTCGGTTCGGGTTTCGGCGGCTCGGTCGCCGCCTACCGTCTCGCCGAGGCGGGGCTGTCGGTGGTGGTGCTGGAGCGCGGCAGGGCGTACGCGCCGGGGGACTTCCCGCGCGGCCCGGCCCAGCTCGGCCGCGCCTTCTGGGACCCCGCCGAGAACCTGTACGGGATGTTCGACATCTGGAGCTTCTCCGACTGCGACTCGGTGGTCGCCAGCGGCCTCGGCGGCGGCTCGCTCATCTACGCCAACGTGATGCTGCGCAAGGACGAGGACTGGTTCGTCCACGAGCAGGCGCTGCCCGGCGGTGGTTACGAGTCGTGGCCGGTGACCAGGGCCGATCTCGAACCGCACTACGACGCGGTCGAGCGCATGATCGGCGTCTCGCCCTACCCGCTGAGCCACGCCGGCTTCGACGACACGCTGAAGACGCTCGCCATGCGGGACGCGGCCGCCGAGCTGGGGCTCGACTGGCGGCTTCCGCCGCTGGCCGTCAGCTTCGCGCCGTCGCCCGGGGCGCAGCCCTGCCAGGGTGTGCCGCTCACCGATCCCGCGTACGGCAACCTGCACGGCGTGCCACGCCGTACGTGCCGGTTGTGCGGCGAGTGCGACCTCGGCTGCAACGAGGGCGCGAAGAACAGCCTCGACCACACCTACCTGTCGGCCGCCCGGCGCCACGGCGCCGACCTGCGCACGCTGCACGAGGTGCGGCGCATCAGGCCGCGCGTGGGCGGCGGCTACGACGTGCAGTACATCGAGCACATGCCGCGCGGCGACGAGGCGGTGGACGACGCCGACGGGCCGCCCCGGTGGACCGGGCCGCACACGATCAGCTGCGACCGGCTCGTCCTGGCCGCCGGCACGTACGGCACGTCCTACCTGCTGCTGAAGAACCGGGCGGCCTTCCCCGGCCTCAGCGGGACGCTCGGCACCCGCTTCTGCGGCAACGGGGACATGCTGGCGTTCCTGCTGCGGGCCACCGACCGGAGCAGGACCCGGCCCATCCGGGCGAGCCGCGGGCCGGTCATCACCAGCGCGATCCGGCTCGACGACGGCGCGGACGGGCGCGGCGCCTACATCGAGGACGGCGGCTATCCCGAGTTCGTCGACTACCTGGTCGAGGGCGCGGACATGAGGCCGGGCCGGATCGCCCGGTTCCTGCTGCGGCGGCTGCGCAACATCCTCACCCACGACACCAACCTGTCGGCGGAGTTCGCCGACCTCATCGGCCGGGGCGAGCTGTCGGGCACCTCGCTGCCGCTGCTCGGCATGGGCCGCGACGTCCCCGACGGGAGGCTGCGCCTGCGCGACGGCCGGCTCGACGTCGACTGGGAGGGCGAGACCAGCGAGGACTACTACGAGCGGCTGCGCTCGATCATGCGCAGGATCGGCGACGTGCTCGGCGCGGAGTACGCAGACAGCCCGCCGTGGTGGCGCAAGCGGGTCATGACCGTGCATCCGCTGGGCGGCGCGCCGATGGGCCGCCATCCGGGCGAGGGGGTCTGCGACGCGTACGGCGAGGTCTTCGGCTTCCCGGGCCTGTACGTGGCGGACGGCGCGGCCCTGCCGGGGCCGGTCGGCGCCAACCCGTCGCTGACGATCGCCGCGCTCGCCGACCGCATGAGCACCCGGATCCTGGAGGGCCGCACGTCCCGCGCCACGCCCGTGGCGGGGGCCCAGGCCGTGCGGGTGTCAGCCGTGCCGCCGATCGAGGTGGCGGCGGAGGCGCAGGCCGGGGTTCCGGCCGCCGTGTCCGGCGGCGGCCGTACCTTCGCGGGCGGGCCCGCCGACGAGCCGAGCGTGTTCGAGGGCCGGACTTCGCTGTGGTTCGTGGAGGAGATGCGGGGACGCCTGACGCCCGGCCCGGCCCGGCGTGCGGCCCGCGTGGGCGGGGCCGGGTCCCCGTTCTCCTTCCGCCTCACGATCACCATCGACGACATCGACCGTTTCCTCACCGAACCCGAGCACGAGGCCAGGGCGGAGGGCTGGATCGAGGCCGACATGTGCGGGGGCAGGCGGCCTATCGCCCGGGGCTCGTTCAACCTGTTCGTCCCCGGGGAGACGTCCGAGCAGCGGCGCATGTGCTATCGCCTGCACTTCTGGGACGCCGACGACCGGCCCCGCACCCTGGCCGGGCGCAAGGAGATCCAGCCGGGCGCGCCGACCCGTCTGTGGCTGGACACCTCCACCCTGCACGCCCGCCTGCTGGAGGGGCACGTCGAGGAGGACGGGGACGAGGACGCCACGGTGGTCGCCACGGGGACGCTGCGCATCCTGCCGTCCGACCTCGTGCGGATGCTCACGACCTTCCGTACTGCGGGGCCGGACGGCGCGGCGGCCGTGACGCGCTTCTGCCGGTTCTTCCTCGGCGAGCTGTGGGATGTCTACGGCCCCGGCTGATCCCTCCGGTAGGACTCATAGGGGTCGTAGTCGACCTCGAGGGGCTCCTGACCGGGGCGGTCGGGCTCGGGGACGTGCCGGAGGTTGACCCTGATCCTCGTCCACGTGGAGCTGCGCCCGCGCATCGAGTCGACCAGGACGTCGGCCGGCTGGAGCAGGCGGGCCGCCTCGGGGTGGCGGGCCTTCCACCGTTCGAGCCCGGCCATCGCCTCGTCGCGCGTGGCGGCCCTGGCGATCTCGACGAGCGGCATGACGGACTGACGCCGTCCCTGCCTGGGCGAGGCGGCGGGCTTGTCCGGCCGCGGCCCCTGGGCCTCGGCCAGCTCCAGCAGGGCGTCGAGCGACCCCGCCCGCTCGTCCATCCCGGCCCACGGGTCGCCCGTCTCGGCGAACCGGTCGGGCATCGACGCGAGCGTGAAGTCCTCCGGCCGGCACCCGGGCACCTCGTCCCAGGTCAGCGGGGCCGAGACCAGGCCGGTCGGCCGTACGGAGTAGGCGGAGGCGACGGTGTGGTCGCGGGCGTTCTGGTTGTAGTCCACGAAGACGCCCTGCCGCTCCTCCTTCCACCACCGGCTGGTGGCGACGTCCGGCTCCCGGCGCTCGACCTCCCTGGCCACGGCCTCGGCGGCGCGCCGCACCTCGCGGAAGGTCCAGCGCGGCTCGATGCGGGCGTAGACATGGAACCCGCGCGAACCCGACGTCTTGGGCCAGGCGGTCAGGCCGTGCTCCTCCAGCACGTCCCTGGCGACCAGGGCGACCCGGACGATCTCCGCCCAGCCGACGCCGGGCACGGGATCGAGATCGATCCGCAGCTCGTCGGGATGGTCGAGGTCGTGGGCCCGCACGGGGTGGGGGTTGAGGTCGACGCAGCCCAGGTTCACCGTCCACAGCAGGTGCGCGAGGTCGCGGATCACCACCTCGTCCGCCGTACGGCCCGAGGGGTAGCGCAGCTCGACGACCTCCACCCACTCGGGGCGCTTGGCGGGCGCCCGTTTCTGGAAGAACGCCTCCTGGTCGACGCCGTGCACGAAGCGCTTGAGTATCACCGGCCGGTCGGCCACGCCGCGCACCGCCCCCTCGGCGACCACGCGGTAGTAGGAGATCAGGTCGAGCTTCGTGTGCCCGGTCCGCGGGAAGACCACGCGGTCCGGATTCGTGATCTTCACGATCCTGCCGTCGAGCTCCAGCGTCATGCCGCCACACTACGTCGCCGCTCCGCCGCCGCCCGGAAGCCACGTCTCGTGCCGGTTCGCTGACATCCGCGGCCCGGAGGCTCTAAGATCGCCGCCCATAACCGCATATGTGGCTGGAAAGGCGGGCACCCCGTGATCTCCGATAGATGGTCCCCGTCGGCCGTGGAAGGGCTCATCTCGCTGCCGCTGGAGTCCCTGCTCACGGAGGACTACGAAGCCGATCCCGCGCTCGTTCACGAGCGCCTGCGCGCCAGGTATGGCCCGGTGGCCCCGATCGACGTCCTCGGTGTGCCGGTCTGGTTCGCGATCGGCTACGACGAGGTGCTGCACATCATGCAGAACCCGCGCGACATGTGGAGCAAGCGCGTGGACCACTGGCGGGCGTACGCGGAGGGGCGCGTTCCCGCCGACTGGCCGCTGCTCGCCCTCCTCCAGGCCGACAACTCGGGTTTCCACGACGGGGAAAGGCACCGGGCCCTGCGCGGCCCCTGGATCGCGGGACTCCGGCCGTTCCAGGATCCCGGGAGCGAGCAGGCGCAGCGGCTCGAACGCGCCATGGTGAGACACTGCGACGACCTCGCGGGCGTGCTGGCGGAGGGCGGGCCCGCGGGGCAGGCCGATCTCGCCGCCCAGTATGGGCGGCCGTTCCCGTTGCTCGTCGCCAACCACCTGCTCGGCGTCACGATCGAGCGCGGCGAGGAGATGATAGAGGACCAGTGGCGCCTGCTGAACGGCCCCGACTCCGCCGGGGCCTACCAGCGGTTATATGCCGCCCTCCTCGAACTGGCGCAGGCCAAACGGCAGCGGCGCGGCGACGACCTGCCGTCGTACATGATCGAGGCGAAGCCCGACCTCACCGACGAGGAGCTCGCCCGCGAGCTGATGATGCTGTCGGGTTTCCTCGACTTCACCGGCAGCCTGATCTGCAACGTCATCTTCGAGGCGATCACCAATCCCCGGCTCAGGGAGAGCGTGTCGATCGGCGCGATAGAGGAGGTGGTCAACCGCGTCGCCCTTACCAACCCGGCGCTGGCCAACCTGACCTTCCGTTACGCCAGATCGGAGGTGAAGCTGGGCCGTTTCACGATCGCGCCCGGCGACCCGGTGATGCTGTCCATCGCGGGCGCGCACACCGACCCCCGCTTCGGCGGCGCGCTCGCCCGCGACTCGGTCCGCAGCACCCGCGCCCACCTGGCGTGGGGCGCGGGCCCGCACAGGTGCCCGAGCCAGCGGCTGGCCACCCAGATGTGCACGATCGCGGTGCGCCAGCTACTCGACCGGTTCTCGGCGCTGCGGTTCACGCAACCGGCCGAGCGGCTTCCCTGGCGTGTCTCCCCCTTCGTCCGCACGATGAGCGCCCTGCCCGTGCACTACGAGATCAGCCGGAGCTTCGCCCTCACGCTTGAATCCGCCGGTGAGCCGGCGCCGCCCGCCGCGAAGGACAGCGCTCAGGACAGCGGCACAGGCGGCGGCACGGGCGGCGGCACGGGCGGCGGCACGGGCGGTCTGACCGACGAGGGCGACGCGCGCCCGAGGTCCCGCCTCCGGGCTTTCCTGGGCAGGCTGCTCGGCTCGCAATGAGCCGCGCGGACGCACCGGTTCGCGGGCCGTGGTCCGGCCGACCGGGTCCGGCCGGCCGGGTCCGGAAGGGAGACCTCGGCCGGCCTCGTTCGTCTGCGTGGCCAGGGCGCGCATCTCCCCCTCGACCGCCGGCCAGTGCCCCATGGCCTCTCGTGCGCCTCTCGTGCGCCTCTCGTGCGCCTCTCGTGCGGCGAAGCCGGCGTGACGCGCGGCGGTCGTCATCCCGCCATCATCGCCGGGTCATTCGCCGGGTCATCGCCGGGCCCTGCTTCCCCGGCGGGCGCCCGGCGCGGGCCCGGTCAGGCGAGGCCGGCGGCGCGGAGGGCCTCGCCGAACGCGGCGCGGTTGGCCCGCTGGTCGGCGACCGCACGCGCGAGGGCCTCGGTGTCCGAGTCGTGGAAGGCCGGGACGTCCTGCTCGATCACGATCCAGCCCTCGTAGCCCGACCGCCGCAGCTCGGCCAGTACGGCGGGCAGGTCCAGGTCGCCCTGCCCGAGCGGCGGGAAACCACCCGCCGCGACCAGGTCCCACAGGTCTCCGCCGCCGGCGCGTACCCGGGCGAGGACGTCCCGGGAGGCGTCCTTGACATGCACCTGCCGGATGCGCGAGGACCAGTCGCGGATCGCCGCCACGGGGTTGCCCCCGGCCAGCCACAGATGCCCGGTGTCCAGGCACAGCGAGACGTCCGTCGAGCCGAGCAGCCGTTCGATCTCCTCCGGCGTCTCCACGTCGGTGCCCAGGTGGTGGTGGAAGACGGGTTCCAGGCCGCGGTCGCGGCAGCGGGCCGCCGCCTCGTCGATGCTCCGGGCGTACGCGGGCCAGTCGCCGTCGGGCAGGGACAGCCTGCGGTCGGCCGGCATGCCGGGACGGGCGAACCGTTCGGGCCGGTCGGGGCAGGCGAGCGTCGGCCGCGGCGCGAACCGCGGATCGGCCGCCCCTTCGGCGTCGCCGACGGCGGTGAACACGTCGAGCGCGGCGTCGAGCGCGGCCAGGTCCTCGCGGAAGCCGTCCGGGTCGCCGTACCGCAGGTCGACCCAGCCGCCGGCGAGCCCGAGACCCTGCGCCGCGAGCCGTTCGGGAAGGGTCCGCGTGGTGCCCAGGTAGCCGATCGGGCCGGAGTCGGTGCCGTCATACCCGGCCTCGTGCATCGTCGCGAGCATCTCCTGCGGCCCCAGCGGCGCGCCGTCCTGGCGGTAGACGCCGAAGTTGACGGGCGCGCTCGCCACTCGCACTTCCCAGGGGGAGGTGTGCGCCCTCACCCCGTCACCTCCGGCACGAGCCGGGGCTGCGCGGCGAGCGGCTCGCCGCTCGTGCTGGGCCGGCTCGCGGTGGGCCGGCTCGCGGTGGGTCGGCTCGTGATTGGCCGAAGGGCCTCCCGCCGCACCGCCTCGGCCGCGTTCTCGCCATCGGGGTCGCGGGACACCTGCTCACCCTCTCCGCTTCTCGGGGACGAACCATGACAGAGCATGGTCCGCCCGATTGAACCACAACCCGCTCGGCGCATCCTGCGATCAGGCGTGGTCACAGCGACTTCTCAGAGTGATCCGCCGAGGTAGCGCTCGGCCAGATCGCAGCTTCCCTCGGTGTAGCCCGCGCCGAGCTCCCCGGCGATGTCGGCGGCCGAATGGGAGCCTATCCACGCGACGAGGAGGAGGCGGCGGAACATGATGAACGTCCAGATCTCGGCCTCGTCTTCCTTCGGCAGGTCGAGCACGGACCGGTAGCCGCGCACCCACGACTCCGCCATGTGCGGCACCTCCGGCCGGTGCTCGATGAAGCTGACGGCGGCGCCGAAGTCGTAGAGATACCAGCCCAGGCCGCAGTCGTCGAAGTCGATGACGCTGGTGCCCGCCCGGCCGTCCACGAGGAGGTTGGCCAGGCGCAGATCGGCGTGGATGAGCCCATACCGGTCGGGGCCCTTGCCGAACCGCTCCAGCCTGCGGCGCAGCTCGGCCTCCAGCCGGGCGAGCACCGTGTGCGCCTCCCGGTCGACGCCGACGCCGTCCTGCCACCTGCCCCACCGCGCCTCGGGGCCGAAGGCGGCGTCGAGGTCCCAGTGGAAGCGGGTGAAGAACGCCGGCCTCGCCCAGGCGCGGGCGTGGCGGTGCATGCGGGCGGTCAGCGCGCCCAGCCGTTCGAACTCCTCCACCAGCCGGTCCTCGGCCGGCTCCGCGCCGGGAAGGAACTCGAACATCACACAGTGACGCGGCTGCTCACCCGGTTCCCGGACGGTGACGACCCGCGAGCCGTCGCGGGCGGGCAGCACGCGCGGCGTGACGATCCCGGCCTCGTCGCGCAGCGCGTCGAGCCAGGCGAGCTCGCTCGCGATGGCCTCCGGCGAGTGGTAGCCGAGCCGGTGGACCCGCAGGATCGTCGTACGCCCGCCGTCGGCGACCGTGAAGGTCGCGTTCTCCGAGACGTTGAGCAGCGTCACCGAGGCGTCGGGGGAAACGTCGTAGTGGCGAAGGGCGCGGCGGGCGACCCCCTCGACGCGCGTGAGGACGTCACCGCCTGCGGACAGGTCGTGGACCTGCATGCATTCTCCTAAAGGGCCCTCGGGAAGTGTCCGTCAAATCTTCCCCCGGATGATGTCTCCCCCGTCGCTCGCACTCCCCGCGCCGCGTGCCGCCCCGCACACCCGAGCGAAAAACTCTTTGCGCGCCGGGGCGGTTTCCGTACACTCGCCAGTGATCACGCGCGCCGCGCCGCGGCGTGCGCCCTGACCGAGTGAGAGGAGTTGACCATGCGCCAGCGCGTCGCGGTCGTCGTCCTCCGGTCACGGCACGAGGTGATCCTGGTGTCTACGTCGCTCCCCGGTGCCCGCCGCGCGGCCCGCACCGGACGTTCCTGACGAGCTTTCGCACCCCTGCTGAGACTTCCGTATCTCCGCTGAGACCTCTGCTGAGGTCGGAGCCTGCGGCCGCACTGTGCCTATAACGCCGGGCGCACTGTGCCTATAACGCCGGGCGCACTGTGCCTATAACGCCGGGCGCACTGTGCCGATAACGCCGGGGCCGCATGCGGGCTCGCGGGGTGGTGCCACGTGCCCGCTCCGCCTGCCGTCCGCCTGCCGTCCGCCTGGCTCCCCGGCGGTCCTCGCAGGGTCTCCCGCAGGGGTCGCGCCCGGCCGGAATCCGGCCGGTTCGTCTCGTCAGGCCAATCGCGCCCGCCACCGTACGCACCTTTCCGAAGGGCATGGCCATGCGCGCCGACCTGAACCGCAATCACCTCGTACCGCTGACCGGCATCCGCAACCTGGGCATCCTCGCCCACGTCGACGCGGGTAAGACCACCGTCACCGAACGGATCCTCTACCTCACCGGCACCGTCCACCGGCGCGGTGAGGTGCACGAGGGCACCACCGTCACCGATTTCGACCCCTTGGAGCGCGACCGTGGGATCACCATCTTCGCCGCCGCCGTGAGCTGTCTGTGGGACGGCCACCGCATCAACCTGATCGACACCCCGGGTCACGTGGACTTCTCCGACGAGGTGGAGCGGTCGCTGCGGGTGCTCGACGGCGCGGTCGCGGTGTTCGACGCAGTCGCCGGCGTGGAGCCACAGAGCGAGTCGGTGTGGCGGCAGGCCGACCGGTACGGCGTGCCGCGCATCGCGTTCGTCAACAAGATGGACCGCGCCGGGGCCGACCTCGACACGGCGGTCGAGTCGATCCGCGAACGGCTGCGCGTCATCCCGCTGGTCGTCCAGCTGCCCATCGGGCGCGAGGACGGGTTCACCGGCGTGGTGGACCTCCTGCGGGTGCGAGCGCTGGTGTGGGAGACCGGCCGTGACACGGTCACCGAAGGCCCGGTGCCGGACGCCCTCGCCGACGAGGCCCGCCGGCGCCGGCGCCTGCTGGAGGAGAACGTCGCCGAGCTTCATCCGGCGGCGCTGGAGGAGTTCTGCGCCCTCCCGGAGATCTCCGCGCCGACCCTGGCCGCCGCCCTGCGCGACCTGACCCTGCGTGGTGAGGCCGTGGTGGTGCTGTGCGGCTCGGCGTACCGCAACCGTGGCGTCGAACCGCTGCTGGACGCCATCGTGGCCTACCTGCCCGCGCCGTCCGACGTGCCGCCCGTACGCGCCGCGGGGGACGATCCCGGGCAGGAGCGGCCCGCCGACCCGGCGGCGCCCTTCGCCGGGCTGGTCTTCAAGGTGCACGCCGCCCCCACCGGTCGGCTGACGTACCTGCGCGTGTATTCGGGGACGATCAGGAGAGGAGACGTCGTGCTGGACGCCGGCGCCCGCCGCACCGAGCGGATCGGACGCATCCTCCGGGTGCAGGCCGACCGGCACACCGAGACGGACCACGCCACGGCCGGTGACATCGTCGCGGTGGCCGGGATCAAAGCCGCCCGCGCCGGGGCGACCCTCTGTGCTCCCGGGGCACCGCTGGTCCTCGAACCGCCGGTCACGGCCTCGCCGGTGGTCTCCGTGGCCGTCGAGCCGCGCGGGAGCGGCGACGCCGACCGGCTCGCGACCGCGCTGGCCCGGATGGCCGACGAGGACCCCTCGCTGTCGGTCCGCACCGATCCCGAGACCGGCCAGACGGTGCTGTCGGGCATGGGCGAGCTGCACCTGGAGGTCGCGGTGGAGAGGCTCCGCCGCGACCACCGGCTCGACGTCGCCGTCGGACGGCCGAGGGTCGCCTACCGGGAGACCGTCGTACGCGGGGTGTCCGGGCTGCTCTATCGGCACGTCAAGCAGGACGGCGGCGCCGGGCAGTTCGCGCACGTCGTGCTCGACGTGGAGCCGCTCGACCATGACGCGGGCTTCGAGTTCCGGTCGACGGTCACCGGCGGCCGGGTGCCGCGCGAGTACGTCGGCGCGGTCGAGGCCGGCTGCCGGGACGCTCTCGCCGAGGGCCCGCTCGGTGGCCACCCGGTGACCGGCCTGCGGGTCACGCTGACCGACGGCGCGACCCACCCGAAGGACTCCTCGGAGATGGCGTTCCGCACGGCCGGGCGGCTCGCGCTGCGGGAGGCGTTGCGTGCCGGTGAGATGGCGCTGCTGGAACCGCTGGCCGAGGTCACGGTCACCGTGCCCGAGGACGCCGTCGGCGGGGTGCTGGGCGACCTCGCGGCCAGGCGCGGCCGGGTCACCGGTTCGGCGGCGAGGGCGGGCACCGTCGTGGTCACCGCGACCGTGCCGCTGGCCGAGCTGTTCGGGTACGCGACCGGGCTGCGCGGCCGGACCCAGGGCAGGGGCTCCTTCACCAGCCGCCCCGCGGGCCACGCCCAGGTGACCGGTCCCGTGCCGGGCCTGACCCGGTAGGCAGCCTGCCCTTGGCCCTCACCGGCCCCGTAGCGACCCCGTAGCGGCCCCGCACCGGCCGTGCTCCCTGCCTCGCTCCGGCCCCGTCCTCGTCTCGGCGCGGACGGGGCCGTGAGGCCGCCGACGGCACGACACTGGTGACCATCCCCTTGCCCACGCCCTCGCGCACACCTCGACGAGCTCGCGTCCCTCTTGGGGTACGTCCGTGTCCCCAGGCTGGACCCCACGCCGACGCACCTGCCTACGCGGTCGCGTACGCCTACCAGCGGTTCCTGGACAACCTGCGCGAAGGCGGCACCTCGGCCAGCGGCTCCATCGCCTCGGGCGGGGCCTCGGGCGGCGGCTCAGGTGCGATCTCGAGCGACGCCTCGGGCGGCGGCTGAGGCAGCGCCTTGGGTTGCGGCTCGGGCGGGACCTCGGGTGTGCCCGATTTCGCGCACGGCGCCGCACGGCACCGCAGCATCGAGTCCGTGGTCACGACGCCCTGACCACAGCCCCTCAGCCGCCCGCCCGTATCGCGCGGCCCCGACCGCGGTCCCCCCGGCCGTCTGGCCGTATCGCGCAGCCCTGCGGTGCGCTGCGAAGCACTGTTAGCACGTGGAGCGCCGTCGAGCACTGCGGCGCGCTGTGAATGCCTGTGATCATCGTGAAGCCCAGTGGACAGTGCACCGGCAGCCGCCGCCTCATGCCTTGCCTCATGCCTCGCGTCGGCCCTCGGCTCGGGTGGTAACGGATGCAGCCGCCGGGCCGGCCCACGCGTCCCCCGGGCATGCCCTGTGCGTCCCCCCGGGCATGCCCTGTGCGTCGCCCGGGCCTGTCCTACGCGTTGCCTGGGCCTGTCTGCGCGTCCACCCCGCCCGGCGCCTCCCGCCTTACTCCCGCAGCCGCCGGGGCCTGTCCGCGCGTCGCCCGGTGCCGCGTCGCCCTCCTTGTGCCCCCGTCTTACTCGCCCAGCCTCCGGGGCCTGTCCGCGCGGCGCCCACCCCGTACCACCGGCCTCACTCCTGCAGCCGTCGGGCTCGTCCGAGGCGGTGGTAGGTGAAGGCCCAGCGGTCTTCGCCGACGTTGCGGCGGGTGTAGCGCTCGGGGTGCTGGTAGCGGTCGCGGTTGTGGAACTGGCAGGCCGGTCCGAGGAGTTTCAGGTCGGTGAGGCCGCCGGTGCTCCAGTTGTCGGCGTGGTCGATCTGGCACATGGTCGCCGGGAGCGGGCAGCCGTCGACCCAGCACGTGGCATACCGGGCGAACACCGCCCTGCGCTGGGCAGGAGTCGCCAGGCGGACCTTACGGCCCATGTCGAGGACCTGTCCCTCGGCGTTCATGACGATCCGCACCAACGTGCTGGTGCGGGCGAGGCGGTGCACGCTGGAGACGGGCAGCACCTGCCCGGTCGCCAGCAACAACCCCGGCGGCACCATCCCCAACGCCCCTCCCAGAGACGCCCCCGGCAGCGTGCTTGCCGACGCTCCCAGCGCCGACCCCAGCGACGCCCCGGGCAGCGTGCCCGCCGACGCTCCCAGCGACGCACCCAAGAACGCCCCGGGCATCGTGCCGGCCGACGCACCTGGCGCTGCTCCGGGTGACGCCCCGGGAGCTGCTCCCGGTGACGCACTCTGCGATGCTGCTTGCGCCGTCCCCGGCGTCCCACGCCCGGCTCCCGGTGTCCCCGACGTTTCCGCTGCCCCGGTCGCGCAGCAGCAGCGCGCCTCGCCGTCGCACCGGCACATGCTGTGGCCATGCCGGCAGTCCCCCGCAGGCCGAGGCCCGGCGTGGGTGTGACGTGCGGAGACATCTTCGGGAGGAGGATCCGGCCGCCCCACACTCGAAGACGCTGCCTCCGAGTGCGTT
>NZ_JAATEK010000028.1:0-99725 GCF_012034195.1 Microbispora sp. CL1-1 | reverse complement strand
ACGAGGCGTACGACGTGAGTCACCGGATCAAGGATTATCGCATTCCCGTCGTCCGGGTGATCGGAGGATCCCCCTCCCAGGCGACCACCGTCTTCTCCCGGCTCAACAGCGCCGGCCTGTCACTGACCGTGGACGAACAGGCCACAGCGCACGAGTACACCGACGGCTCGGAAAGCGCTCAAGACAGCGGGTGACTCAGCGGCGGGTCGTGGGGTCCTCGTCCTCAGGGCCGTGAGGCTGCTGCGGAAGGTTACCCGACCGGGTGGCCTCGGCCCAGGGGTCCGGCTGGGCATGCATCTGGGCCTGCTGCTGCGCCTGCATCTGGGCCTGCATCTGGGCCTGCATCTGGGCGGGGTCGGCCACCGGATATCCGTACGGCTGGGGGTAGCCGTACTGCACCGGGTAGCCGTAGGGCTGCTGCGCATAGCCCACGGTGTAGGGCTGGACGGGCACGAAGCCCACCATCGGCGCGTAGCCGGGGGCGGCCGCCGCGGGGTAGGCCGCTGCCGCCGCCTCGGGTGCCGGCGTCCGCGCCGCGGCCGGGCCGCCCCGCCGTACGGCGGCGGCGTGCGCCATCCGGCGCAGCCGGCCCTCGAAGATCAGCCAGGCGATCAGCGCGATGCCCACGAGCACCCCGGCGGGGATGGCGAGCCGGTGGGCCAGCGTGGGCTTGTCATACTCGGGCGTCGCGTTGCGGATCTCGATCGGCACCGTCTGGGGATCGGGCTGCTCGAACGTCACACCGCTCGGGGTGGGGCTCTGCTGCGCCGCGTCCGGCGTCGGCCCGGTCGACGCCGGGGCCAGGCTCACCTCCCCGTCGTCCTCCGGGGTCGGGCTGGGGGGATCCGTGACGGGGGTGTCGGTCAGCGTCGGGATCGACTGCCCAGTGTTCTGCCCGGTGTTCTGTTCCGTCGTGGACGCGGGGGGAGCGGTCGTCGTCGTGACCGGCTTGGGCGACTTGCTCGGCGACGGCGTCGGCGTGATGGTGATGGTCTTGGTCACCACGGGCTCGGCCGTGGGGCTCGCGCTCGGCGACGACCCGACCGGCGGCGTCTGGGTGACGGTCACCGTGACGACGGCGCACTGGGGGTCCGTGGTGGGGTCGCACGGCTCCACCGGCTCGGCGTTCGCGCCGATCATCGGGCCCACGGCCAGGACCGCCAGCGTGGCGATGGCCACGGACGCGGCAGCCGAGGACGCGGCTCTCAGGTACACGCGTCCGATCACCGCTCGCCTCCTGTCGGCCCTGCTACGAGGTCAGAACCGATTGTAGATTGGTAAAAGCACGAGCAAAGCCCGATCTTGCGAACGATTCGGCGACTATCCGCCGTGATTCGGCAGCATTTTCTCGATCGCGGCGACGACCGGCAGATCCGCGGGAAGCCAGGGGACGTCGTAGAGCTCGTGCGGCTCCAGCCAGCGCAGCGCGAGGTGCTCCAGCGGGCGGGGCACACCCGTGACGACGGTCGCGAGCCACACACGCATCACCCAGTCGCCGTGCAGGGGCCAGTCGCCGCCGACCCGGCGTCCGAGGGCGACCTCGACCCCGAGCTCCTCGGCGCACTCGCGCACCAGCGCCGCGTGCTCGTCCTCCCCCGGGTCGACCTTGCCTCCGGGGAACTCCCAGCCCCCGCGCAGCGCCGGGGGCTCGGCCCGCTGGGCGGCCAGGAGACGGCCGCCCTCGACGATCGCGGCGCCGACGACGAGACGCGGGCCCGTCACGTCTGGGCCCTCTTGAGCTGCTCGATGACGGTCTCGTTCTCCAGCGGCCGGGTGAACCCCACGATGTTGGGCCGGTCACGGTACGTCGTGACCTTGATGGGCCCGCACAGCGTGCACCGCGCCTCGATCATCTTGCCGGGCGACACGACCATCCCGACATGCCCGGGATTGTCCTTAGAGGTGCCGGGGCCGGCGTTGAAGAAGACGAGGTCGCCGGGCTGCTCCTCGCCCGCCTCGATCTTCACGCCGAAGGGCCACTGGCCGAAGGTCGTGCGGGGAATGGTCAGACCCGCGTTGCGGTAGGCCATGTAGATGATTCCCGAGCAGTCGAAGGCGTCCGGGCCCGTGCCGCCCCACCGGTACGGCTTGCCCCGCTGCGCCAGAGCGTACTCGAGGATCTTGCGGACGACGTCGTCGGGGGCGCTGTCGACGAAGCCGGAGTCGCAGGCCGGGTCGGCGTCGGGCGGCAGGCCGATCTCCCCGGTCGCCGCGTAGCGCTTGGCGATCTCCAGCACCTGGTCGACGTACCAGGTGGCCCGGTTGTAGACGAAGATCGCCCTTCTGAGGTCGTCGGGCGCGCCGTTGCGCTTGAGCATCTTGGCCGCGCCGAGGATCGCGTCCGCCGGGTCGTAGACGTCGCCGTAACCGTCCCCGTCGCCGTCGGAGGCGTAGCCGTTGATCCCCGGCTCGATCTTGATCCTCGGCTGGCCGCCCCAGGTGCTGATGAGGAACTGCATCGGCCCCGCGGCCCCCGCGTAGTTGGTGCCGCTGCGCACCCCCGGCAGCGTCGAGCGGCCGTGGTTCGTCTCCCGCTTGCCGATGGCGGCCAGGACGTTCCACTGCACACCGATCTGCTTGCCGAACTTCTTGTAGAGCTCCAGGTAGTCGGCCGGGATGTCGCCCTGGGCGGTCTGCGAGACGTCGGCGGCGCCCTCCCCCGTGGCCGCCTGCGCGCAGTTCTCCGCCGCGCCGCCGCCGAAGAGGATCGACGGGCTGGGCGTCATCAGGATGATCGAGCCGAACAACGTGGCCGGGACGATCACGATGAGGGCCACGGCGATCATCCGCCAGTCCCGCCCCGCCGACGCGAGCCTGCGTACGACGCGCGTCGAGGCGGGAGTCATGCGCGGCGGAGCGGTCACGGCGTGCTGTCCCCGTCCTGACCGGCGTCGGCCAGTTGCAGGTCGTACACCCGCCAGTCGGTCCCTGCCTTGATCACGGTCACGGCGAAGCGCTCGGGCACGTCCTTCTGGCCGTTCTTGTCCGTGACGTGACGGACCGAGTCGACGACGAACACCACCTGGTCGGCCGTCATGTCGCGGATCGTCGTCACCTTCGCCGACCCCTTGGAGGTCACCTGGTCGGCCTCGTTCTGCTCCACCACGGCGGGATCGGTGACGGTCCTGGTGATCTGCCCGCCGAACTCGTCGGTCGCGAACCACTTCAGCCGGTCGGCGCGCGCCGCCGGCTCATCTCCGGGCGAGAAGGTGCCGTACGCCTCGGTGAAGCGGCGCGCGAGGTCGGCCGCGGCACCGATCTCCTGCCTCGACAGCGGCAGGTACGCGTACACGTCGAAGGCGCCCGGAGTCGTCGCCACCGGGCTGGGCTCGCGGGCCGCGGCCGTCGCCCGCGAGGTGGCGACGACCGACTGCTCCCTCGTCTGCTCGTCTCCCGAGGAGGAGTCCGACGGCCCGCTCATCGTGAGGTAGACGCCGACGGCGGCGAGCACCACGACGGCCGCCGCGAAGGCGAGCCCCTTCCCCCGATCACTGTTTCGGCTTCTCATGACGGCGCGGAGGTTCCCGTCAGTCGCCGGAGTCGCGGTCGGCGGGCTTGGCCCAGAACGGAGTGGGCGCGTCGCCGTCGCGGCGCGTGCTCTCTCCCCTGCTCGGCAGCCAGAGCGGCGGCGGCTCGGCCGAACGGGGACGGCTGGACGACCCGCCGAAGATGCCGCCGGACGAACCCGACTCGCGCGGGGCGGGCCGGGACCGGCCGCCGTCGCTGCGGCGGGACGATCCGCCGAAGATCCCACCGGACGAACCACCCGACGAACCACCGGACGACCGGTTCGAGGACCTGCCCGACGAGCCGCGCGAGCCGCCGCCGAAGAACCCGCCCGAGCCGCCGCCGGACGACCGGGTGGACGACGGCCGGGAGGCCCAGCCGCCACCGGACCTGCCGCCGAACCAGCCGCCACCACCGGATCCGCCGCTCGATCCGCCGCTCGATCCGCCGCTCGATCCGCCGCTCGACCCGCCGCTCAGACGGCCGCGGGACGGCGCGGGCTGTGCTGTGGCTGACGCGGCAGACGGCGCGGGCACGGGGGACACGCCGGTGACCCGCTGCGGCGGGCTACCCGCCGACGCCGCAGACGCCGCGGACGCCGCCGACACGGCCTGTGCCGCGGGGCGCTTGCCCGGGCCCGACGGCATGGACGCTCGTACGGCCCCGGCGGGGCGCACGCCCGAGAGGTTGAGCGGCGGGGCCGTACCCGGACGCGAGGCGGTGACCCCGGCCTTGCGGCGGCCGGCCCCCTGCGCGTCGGCGTCGAGCGGCGCGGGTTGCGCCCCCGCACGCGCTCCCGCCTGGGCGGGGACGTTGCTTGCGCCCTCCTCGCCGCGCACGCGGCCCTGCGCCACGCCCGTCGCGGCGGCCGCCGCCGTGCCCGCACCGGTCGCCATCGCGACCGCGCCCATGACCGGCTCGGCCTTGCGCAGCCCCCACCGGGCCGCCCGGGCCGCCGCCACCGGCGGCAGCGCGTTGGCCGCCCGCGAGAGGGTCGGCGCGGTCGCGGCCTCGCCGAGCATCCGGGTGGTGATCGTGTGCCCGTCCATCGAGGCGAACAGGTGCTGGAACGGCCGTCTGTAGAAGAAGACCGCGATCGTCAGCAGCGCCATGAACAGGATCTGCATGCCCCAGGGCAGGCTGGTCGAGATGATCAGCGCGTAGCCGTACACGAGGACGCCCAGCACCAGGGCCAGCACCGCCTGACGCAGCAGGGTGCCGACCAGCATCTCCACCCAGCGCATGGCGATGATGCGGCCGGAGCCCGGATGCACGCCGATCAACAGGAAGACCGGTCCGAGCATCAGCAGCAGCAGGAAGCCGACCTTCAGCACGAGCAGCGACACCGCGACGAGGAAGATCAGCAGACCGGCGACCATCGCGGCGATGAACGCGCCGATCGCGATGCCCAGGCGGCTGGTCCAGTCCTTGCCCTGGAACAGGAAGTACGCCGGGGTGCTCTGCATCGGCTTGGCGATCTCCTCCTCGAACCGCTGCTGGTGCGAGTCGGAGGCCGGCGTCTGGTCGGCGGCCTGCTCGGCGGCGTCGATCGCCTGGAGGTTGAGCAGCTTGGCGCCCAGACCCTTCACGAGACCGGAGTTGGGGTCGGCCGTGCCGAACTCGCCCATCAGCCACGGCTTGCAGACCAGGACCGACCACAGCGCGTCGGCGTTCTGCGCCACACCGGGCGTGCCCTGGCGGCCGTACCCGCCCGCCGTCGGGGCGCTCGGCACCTCGCCCGGCGCGGTCTCCTTCATCGGCAGGCACGACGCGCCGCCCGCCCCGGGCAGCCCGGAGAACGCCGAGTTCACGATCTCGCCGGTCTTGTCGGTGACGGTCTTGCCGAGGCTGGTGAAGTCACCCGGACGGCTGAAGAACCAGATGGCGACCGTGACCGCGAGGACCATCCAGATGACGCCCTCGGTGGTCGTCGTCGCGCGCTTGCGGATCAGGCCGTACCACGCCAGCCAGATCGCGCCGAGGATGACGATCGGCCGCAGGTAGGGCCAGTACATCGCGTTGGCCAGGTTGGTGACGATCTCGTCGGCGACGTCCTTGATGGGCTGCAGCGGGCCCTCGGTCGCCGCCGCCTGGTAGGTGCTGATCGTCAGCCGGTCGACGGCCTTGGCCCACGAGAAGACCGTGTTGGCCCACGCGTTGCCGAGCACGGCCGTGACGTCGGAGCACCCGAGGTCATAGGTGTGCCAGAACTGGCCGGCCATGCCGTACCGCTCGTAGTTGGTCTGCGGCTCCTTCGGCGCCTGCGCCGTGTTCTGACCGGCGTTCTGACCGGCGTTCTGGCCGGCCACCGCGTCGTCGGTCGCCGGTGGCTGGACCAGCCCGTCGACGCCGCCGCCCACGATCTCGGGGGCGAGGTTGGGCGACAGGTCACAGGGCCCGACCGCGCTCGCCGTACTGGTGGGAAAAACCAGGGGAAGCGTCACGAACGCCGCGAAGGCGACGAGAAGCAGGGCCAGGGTCCGGCGGACCCGCCTGCCACGTCTGCCGCCCTCCCGGGTGCGACCCCTGGGACCGTTCCTGCGCACGCTCACGATCGCACCTCCTGCGCGACCCCCGACCGACCGGAGCCCCCGTCAAGAAGATCATGCACGTTCTCGTTGGGTTTGTCGTGTGTCGGATTGGTGTCAAGCCAGCGCAGCAGCTCTTCCGAGATAAGGTCCACCCCGATACGGCCGGCCCGGCCGTCCAGATCCCGGAAGACGCACTCCCCGTTGCCCAGGGAACGCAGCACCGCCTTGTGCTCCTCCGACGGGTCGACGCCCAGGAGCTCCATCACGTGCTCGACCTCCACGCGTTCCGTCGAACGGAACGCGAAGACCGACGACAGACAGTTGGTCACCTGCTCGTTGAGCAGGTCACCGGCGTTCTGTGAGACCAGGACGAGCGCCGTGTTGCGCGAGCGGCCCATCCGGGAGACCTCCGGCACGAGCTTGGCGCCCTCGGGGGTGGACGTGATCGCCCACGCCTCGTCGAGGAAGATCGCCTTCGGCGTGCGCCGGTCGAGCCCGTTCATCAGGCGGCGCGCGAACTGCGACACCAGATAGAGCAGCGCGACCGACAGCCGCTGCTCGTAGGAGTAGTCGTCCCTGGCCGTCATCACGTCGGGCAGCGTGAGGCCGCCGAGCGTGAACACGGTCGTCCAGCCCTCGGTGTCGATCTGCTCGCCGCCCGAGGCGTCGAAGCACAGCCGGGCGAGGTGCATCTCCGACATCGACCGCAGCACGGCGCCGAGGTTCTTCGACGCCGGGTCGGTCGACTGCTCCAGGTGATCCACGACCTTGCCCAGCGAGGGGTCGGGCTCGTTGGAGACCGCGGCGACCGCCTGGATCATGGCGGACTCGCGCTCCTCCGACATCCTCGGCAGCAGCAGCCGCAGGGTCTCGGTCGCCATCGTCTTCTTCGTCGCGATGTCGTCGCCGAACGAGAACGGGTCGAGCAGGCCCGGCGAGGCCGATCCCAGCGGGATGACCCTGGCTCTGCGGCCCCGGTCGCGCAGCAGCCGTACGAGCGACTCGGCGTCGCCCTTGGGGTCGATGACCGCGATCGTGACGCCGCGCAGCGCCATCTGGTAGATCAGCAGCAGCGCGAGCGTGGTCTTGCCACCGCCCGGCTCACCGGTGATCGCGATGGCGGTCGGGCGGTTGCGCGCCGCCGCGACGAGCGGATCGAAGTGCACGATGCTGCGCGCCCGCCCCAGCGTCTCCCCCACGTACGGCCCGATCCAGCCGGCGTTCGACTCGTCCACCCGGTCGCCGAGCTCGACGGTCGCCGTGGCCATGCCGCCCGCGATCGTGCGCAGCGGCTGCCGCTGGGCGTACGCGTTGACCCGCAGCCGCTCGCCGGGAAGGGCCTCGCAGAACAGCGAGAACTGGTCGCCGGTGGAGTTGACGACGTCGATGCCGATGTCGCGGTAGTGCTCCACGACGGCCTCGACCCGCTGGACGCACATCTCCTCGGTCGGCGCGCTCACGCTCAGGCGGTGCCAGCCGTACACGAACGGCAGGCGTTCCTTGGTGATGCCGTGCTCCAGCATGCGGGCGGCGTCGATCTGCTCGGCCAGCGCGAGCGGCGCCTCCGCGCCCGCCTCGCGGATGTGGATGTCCATGTCGCGGGCGTGGGCCAGCTTGCGCGCCACGTCCTTGCTCGCCCTGACCGGGGGGATCAGCCGCATCCGGCTGGAGATCTCCACGGGGAACGGCAACTGGTCGGCGAAGTGCAGCCACGGCTCGCCGTCGGGGAACGGCATGAGGTCGGGGAACCGGGCGAACGACAGGTGCGCGGTGTAGGAGTCTCCGGCCGGCTGCTCGATCCGCAGCAGCGACCTGCCGTTGTGGATCTGCCCCTCGACCAGCGACTCGATCTCGCCCTTGCCCCACCTACGGCGCGGCGTGGCCGAGGGAGACGGCTCACCGAGGCCGCCCGCCGCCGCGTGCTGGAACAGCCAGGCGATTTCCGTGGAGGTGGCGTGGCGGGCGTAGAGCGCGCTGGAGGCCAGGGCCCGGCCGAGCCGCTCGGCGGCCTCGGTCCACCGGGTGATCTCCTTGTCCGGCACGTGATCGTCCTCGATGCCGAGCGCCTTCTCGCTGCGCTGGTAGAAGCCGAAGAGCTGGGCCAGCACGCCGGTGCCGAGCTGCGCGCCACGCGGCCCGAGCCGTACGCCGAGATAGACCTCCTTGCTCCAGAAGTCCTTGGCCCAGACGTGGCGGTACATCTCCTCCAGGTACTCCCGCCAGCCCGGGCCCTCGTCGGAGGTCGAGTTGAGCGCCATCGCCCACTCCGCCGCCGGGTAGGCCCGGTGCGCGATGCGCAGGTGCACCTCGGCGTCGGACATCCTGATCGCGGCCAGCGCGATCGTGATGTTGGTGGCCAGCGCCTCGCGCTCCTCGGGGGTGAGGAACTCGTAGCTCACCGTCGGCAGCCGGAAGTAGGCCCAGGCCGCCGAGTCGGTGAGAAGAACCCGGTCGTCGAAGTAACGCACCGCGAGGCGACTGCGCGCCCTGCTCATCGACCTCTCACCAGCTTCCTCGCTCGCCCCTCATCTGGCCACCTCCTGCTTGGCCTGGACAGCCGCCAGGCCGCTCACGATCACACCCGCAAGCGCAACGTACGCCCTGCGGCCGCCCATTCGGAGGTGATTGACGTCGACCGGTCCCGGCCGCCCAGGAGCCAGCTCGTCCTCCCAGGGCACCCGGACGATCGCCCGGCAGCGGCCGCTGGCCACCGCCTCGGCCTGCTCCACGTCGGGGAGGCTGCGGCGGCTCACGCCGTTGATCACCATTACGGCGCGTCGCCGCAGGTCGGAGCAGCCGTGCCCGTCGAGCCACTCGTAGGTCATCGCCACCGCCTCGGAGGCGTCCTCGCTCGCGGGGGCGACCAGCACGAGCTGGTCGGCGTACGGCAGGAGCCGGGCCGCCAGCGCGGCCGCGGGGTCGATCACGGTAAGCCGGTAGTGCCGGTCGAGCGCGGCGAGCGTCCTGCGCCAGTCGGCCAGGAACGCGCGTTCGGCCAGGCGCTGCGTCACCCGGTCGTCGGTGTCCGCCCCGACGACCTCAAGCCCCGATTCACAGCGCGTCGTGTACGCCCGCATGCCGAGGTAGCCGTTCACCTCTTCCGAGCTCTCGATGAGCGAGCTCAGCGTTTCGGGGGACTCGGCGGCGATCCTCGTCGTGAGCGTGTCTTCTCCGGTGTTCGCGTCGAGCGCGAGCACACGGTCATCGCGATAGCGGGCCAGTGTGTGGCCCAGCATTAACGCCGTGGTCGTCTGCCCGGCGCCGCCGGTGCAGCCGAGCACCATGATCCGCCTGCTCGTGGTGAGCGGGATGCGGGTCCTGGCCTCGTCGACCTCCATGCCGTCCGTACGGCTGCCGCCCACGACGACCTGCGCCAGGCGGCGCCAGCCTCCGGAGGTGTCACGTCCGACGACGGCCTCGACGCGGCGCAGGCGCGGCGGCTCCTCGTGCGCCGGCCTGCCGGGGGTGGGCGTCCCCGGGGTGGGCAGCGACGGCCGGGCGGGACCGGCCGGGCCCGCGGCGCGCGGCCCCACAGGCACGGCGCGGATCGACACTCCCGCCGTGCCCGCCGAACCCGCAGCGCCCGCTGAACGAGGGGTGCCCACAGTGCCCGCAGCGCTCTCGTACGGCCTGGCCCCCGTGTGGTGCGCCGCCTCCCGGGCGGGCGTGTCCCGCGTCTCAGGTTGGGAAGCAGGTCGGGAAGCAGTGGAGACGTCGGCCGCCGGCTCCAGGGGCTCCGGGAGCGCTGGGGGTGCCTGAGGCGCTAGCGGCTGCGGGGGGGCTGGGGGCGCCGCCTCCGTGGCCGCGTGAACCACGGGCGCCTCGCCCGCCGGCTCCAGGGTCTCAATGGGCGCCATGGACGCGGGGGGTGCCGGGGATGCCGCTTCTGTGGCCGCGTGAACCACGGGCACCTCGCCCGCCGGCTCGCCCGCTGCGTCGCTCTCCGTGCCGCTCTCCGTGCCGACCGGCACCCGGGGCCGCACGAGCCGCGGCGGACGGCCCCTCCGATGCTGCGCGAGTGCCTCGGCGTCGTGCTGTGCCGTCGTTTCCCGCGCCGTCGTTTCCCGCGCCGTCGTTTCCCGCGCCGTCGTTTCCCGGGCCGTGGGTGCCCGGCCCGCGTCCTCGGCGGGCCTCCGGGGCGCGTCCGCGGCGTCAGCGGCGTGCGCGCGCTCCACCGCAGCCGACTCCGGCTCGGGTTCCGGCAACGGCCCGGGCTCCAGCTCCAGCTCCGGCTGCGGCTCAGTGAAGGACGCCGCACCGGACGACCGTACGGCGTGAGGCTCGGGAGTCTGCTCGGGCCGGGGTTCGGGAGCCTGTTCGAGGCGGGGCTGGGGACCGGGCTCGGGACCGGGCTGGGGACGGGGCTCGGCCGAGGCGGCGAGCCTGCGGAGGCGGCGCAGCGTCTCGGTGCCGATGGGAGGGACGGCGTGCGGAGCAGCGGGTGCCTCCGACGCCTCGGCGGGCGCGGCGGACTCAGCGGCGGCCAGGGGCGCGTGCTCCACAGGTGCCGGCGCAGCGCCCTGCCCAGAGTCCTGCACGGCGCCATGCGCAGAGTCCTGCACAGCGTCCAGCACAGTGCCCTGCACAGCGTCCAGCACAGTGCCCTGCACAGCGTCCAGCACAGTGCCCTGCACAGCGTCCAGCACAGTGCCCTGCACAGCGTCCAGCACAGTGCCCTGCACAGTGCCCTGCACAGTGCCCTGCACAGTGCCCTGCGTAGAGTCCTGCATGGGGTCCTGCACGGCGGCATGCACAGGGCCCGGCTCGTGGCTCTCTTCGCGGCTCTCGTGAAGCTCCTGGGGCTCGCGTTCCCGCTCCAACTCCGTCGGCGACGGCGACGGCGGGGGCACTGACGACACAGACGACGCGGCCGGCAGGGGCGGCGCAGGTGACGCAGACGGCGCGGGCGGCGCGGGCGGCGCGGGCGGCTGCGTGAGGTAGACGACGCGCTCGCCGGTGGCGCCCGCCCGGGAGGCGGCACCGCTTCGGGACAGAGGTGCGGGAGGCGCGTCGGCGACCGGGGCGGCGGCGGCAGCGGCGGCCGCCACGGCCGGGCGTACGACACGTGACGGATCCACCTGATGCGCGCCTGCTCGCGCGGCGGCCCGCGAGGCCGGCCGCGCGCCGCTCCTGGAGACCTTCGGAACGGGCACCTTGACCGAGACCGCGCGGCGCGCCTTGCGTTCCGCCCTGGCCTGCGGCGCCGCGACCGGCGGCGTGGTCCGCCAGACACGCGCCGTCAGCGTGACCTCATCCGGCTCGTCGAACGGGGCCATACGGCACCACGTGCGGGGCTCGCTCATGTAGCGGAGCTGCGACTGGAGCAGCTCGGTGAGGCGCTTGCTCTCGATGACAGGGCGGGTGGACAACCAGGTGAGCACACCCGGCGGAACGAGGTAGATGACGTGCCAGGGAGCCTCGAACGGCAGTCCGATCAGGTAGAGGAAGACCCACCACGGCACGGAGACACCCACGAACACACCGATCCAGACGACCGGAAGCGGCATCGGCAGCCGTAGGTCGTACAGCTTGTACAGCCGCTTCTCAATACGCCAGATATTGGTATACGTGGGCAGATCCACCCCGAACCTCCTCTCCGCCCGATCACTTGATGCCAAGTGCGCCCGCGATCGCCTTCGCCGTCACCTCGATGATGTTGGGAACGTAAAAGATCACGCCGATCGCGATCGCCAGGATGATGAACTGGACGAACCTGGTGATCTCGCGGGTGAAGAGGAAGAAGATCGCCACGACGGAGACGACCGCGAGGAAGAGCGGAGCGAAGAACCTCCGGAGGAAGTCGGCGAGCCCTTCGGTGTTGATGCCCGCCGTCGGCGCCGGTGAGGGCGCGGCGAGATCAAGGAAGTGGTCCGCGATGGTCTTCAGTATCAACTCTCGCCCTCCCGGGGGGATGGATCAGCGATGTCTTTGCCGGGCATGCGCTACCCCACGGACCGGTTCGCACCCTGGATGTCCCTGACGAACCACTTGCCGCCCTGCTTTTCCATGGTCAGCTGATAGGCCTGTTCGAGACCGGCCGGCTGTGCCGCCGGGTCCTGCGACGGGCTCGCCACCCCCGCCGACTGTCCTGACGCGACCGCCCACACGACCACGGCCGTGACCTTCCTGCTGTCGGAACTGCCCGGCGGGACCACCACGTCCTTCAGCTCGGCGAGGCTGAACTCGCCGTTGAACCCGTTCACGGTCACCCCGCTCGCGACGTAGCGCTGGAGGTCGACCTGGTTGCCCGCGGCGTACGCCTTGAAGAAGCCTTCGAGCTGGGGACGCAGTTCGGCCTCGGTGGCGGAGTCGCGGTCGGGGTCCGGGAGCTGCGGCAGCCCTGCCGGGCCGGGCGCGGGAAGCAGGGCCGGCTGGGCCGAAACCACGAACCTGCCGTTGTCGTAGTAGACCGGCACGGACAGCAGCCCGCGGGTGCCCCCCGACTGGTAGGTCACGGTCACTCGGGCGTTGTGGTCGTCGATCACGTCGATGCCGGTGAACTGGAAGGCCCCCGCGGACATGCGTCCGTAGCCGTTCCAGCCGAACTGCTCGTCGGCGCCCTCCGGCAGGAAGGTCCTCAGCCGCTCCGCGCGCTGCTGGGGATTGGCCGCGTCGTAGTTGAGGTAGACCGCCGCGAACTGGTTGGCGAAGGCCGCCGCCTGCGTCACCGGGAATCCGGAGGTGGCCGAGCCGGTGGGGGCCACGCCGGCCGGGTCGTCCTGCGTCAGCCGATCAAGCGGGGCGCGGATGCCGTTGACCACGATGACGATGATCAGCGCCCAGAGGATGACCCGCCCGGTCCAGACGAGCCAGCGGCCTCCACCACCGCTCCAGCCTCTGCGGCGGGGGACCGTGCCGTGCGCCGCGCTCGCCGCCTCGAAACCTTCCAGTGGGTACGGGTCAGGGTCGCCAGCGATCCGCGGATCCTGCTGGACGTCTGACCTGCGAGCCATCACGCCTCCGCTCGCGCCGATCCCTCCGGCTGGCGCGGTTTCCTCTTGCTCTCGATCCGGTTAACCGCATTGAAGTATTCACCCTAGCGGCCTCGCCAATTCTTCCAGGTAAGCCACGCCCATGGTGCAAGCATCGCCGCGACCGAGCAAACCGGGTCCACATCCCCAGAGAGACGCCCCACACCTATCCACTCCGCGAAAAAGCACGTTACGCCTGGCCAGCGGGGGCATCGATTACCTAACCGCCACCTATTGCTGTCTTCGCAGCTCGCAGGCATAACGAAACCGTCCGTACGCGCCACGACGGCCCCGCCGGAGCAGGGCCGTCGTGCCTCTGAGCTACGCCCGCACCGTCACTGGCACGCCTCGGAGGAGGACGCGGAGGACGACTGCGACTCGGTCGACGCCGGTGGGATGGCGGCCGGCGGGACGTTCTCCGGCGCACTGCCCATGGCGCTGCCCGTCACGCTCTCCGGGACGCTCTCCGGGACGCTCTCCGGGGCGCTCTCCGGCAGCGAGGAGGTCTGCGACTCGCTCGCGGACGACTGCTCCGGAGATTGGGCCTGGGATTCGGCCAGCGACTGGGCCTGGTCCGACAGCTGCTGCTGCGCGCGCTGGGACATCTCCTCGATGCGCTGCTGTGCGCTCGCCGCCTCCTGCATGATCTGCTGCTTGGCGCTGCTCGCCTCGTCCCTGATGCTCTGGCGGGCCTGCTCCGCCATCTCCTCTATCGACGCCGCGGTCATGCCCGGGAGCGCCTGGCTCCGCAGGCTCGCACCGCCGTACCAGCCGGTGGACCACTGCGCCGGGAGCTCCGCGACCGTCATCATCGGCATGCCGAGCTGCATCGTCTCGGGCATGGCCTCGGCCATCATCATCGGCTCGCCGAGGGTGGTGGTGTACGACGTCGCCCGCACCGATCCGCCGGGCTCGCTCGCCTGCGGCGCCCACGCCGACTCCGGGGCACCCGTCGCGGCGGAGGCGGTGCCGCCGAGCAGCGCGACTCCGGCGGCCGTGAGCGTCGAGGCGAAAATCACCGCGAGAGCCGGCTGTCTGGATTTCCGATGCATGGTCCCCTCCTTGGGTCCGATCGGGCCTCGCCAGGTCAGGCCACCTGGGCTTTTCCCGGTGCCCGGAATCGGCCGGCATCCCCTTCCGCTGTGCCGGATTGCGGCGGCGAAGAGATTTGTGGCGAAAAGGGATTCAAACGGCGACTACGCGCCAAACGGCCTCATCTCGATGCTTCAACGAAGCTCACGAATGCGTCTAGGGCAGTTGGCCCAAGCGTTTCCGCTGGCCATGGAGGATCTGACCAGAGGGAGAGGTGTGGCGGGTGATGCCGCTCACCACCATGACCACCGCTTTTGCCCGACCGGGCCATCTCAAGGCCGTTCGAGATCGTAGGCGACGTCCGCCACGCGAACCGTCCGTACCAGCGGATCCTCGATGATCTTCCGCAGCTCTCCGATGGTCACCAACGAGTCCACGTAGGCGTAGGCCAGGCCGTCGTTCACGGCCTTGCGCAGCCGCGCCAGGCTGAGATCGAAGTCGCGCAGGTTGTCGTCGTCGTAGTCCTTGAGGATGCCGACCCAGCGGCGGAAGTTCGCCAGGTCGGATTTGAGTGGTTCATCGTCCTCCCCCGGCATCGGGGCCCGGTCCCATGTCGTCGTCCCTCCCCAGGTGATGGGGATCGACCTGGGACGCCGTTCGAAAACCACCTTGTCGGCGTACGACTTGTACCTGCCGGTGAATGAGGTCAGCTCATCGATGGTGAGCGGCGTGGCGAACTCGACCACCGCCAGCGCGTTGAGCCCCTCGGGGAGCCGGGCCAGAACCTTGCGGCTGTCCTCCTTGGGCTGGTTGCCCGTCCCCACGTTCATCAGGGCGAGGTTGAGCGTGGTGCCGGCGCTCGCGCCGAGCGGCAGCCTGCCCACATGGCCGAAGAAGTCCTGGGTGACCACGTGCTCGGCGCCGCCGTACCCCTCGACGAAACCTCCGACGGCCCGCACCGGCCTCGCGGCCACGGTGAACGACATCGACAGCGGCGTGGTGGCACCCCAGTTTCTGACCTCGATGTCGTAGCTCGGGTTGTAGATTTTGAAGGCGGTGCCCAGCACGTCGGTCATGCGCTGCTCCCTGTCGCCGCGCCGCTGGATCATGCCGGAGCCCACCGTCGCCGCCAGGACCGAAACCAGCAGCCCCGCCAGCACTGTGATCGCGGTGCGGGCGACACCCCGCCGTACGGCCCGGCGGGTCGCCCGGGGATCGAAGTCGGGCATGGGCGGCAGCAGAGCGTCGTCAGTCATGAGGGCCTCCGTAGAGATCGGCGAAGGCCGCCCTGGCACGCCACACGGCCGTCTTGACGGCGGTGTGCTTCCTGCCGGTCATCGCGGCCACCTCGACCAGCGAGAAGCCTTCGAAGTAGACCAGGGTGAGCAGCCTGCGGTGCTCCTCGGGCAGGCGGTCCAGGGCGTCGCGTACGGCCAGCGACTCGACGTGCAACGGAGGCACGCCGAGCTCGTCAGGGTGGGGCAGGTCCAGCTCGCGGCGGTGCCGCCGCACCTGGTCGACGAGAACGTTGCGGGCGATGACGAGCAGCCATGCCGCCGGGTTTCCGCCGCGCCAGCCGAGCAGGGCCCTGGTCGCCTTGACGAACGTCTCCTGGGCGAGGTCCTCGGCGAGGTGGGGATCGCGGGTGCGGCGCAACAGGAACCCGCACACGAGCGCCCAGTGCTCGCGGTACAGCTCCTCGATGATGATGCCCCCCGCGTCTTCGTGTCTGTCACAACAGACCAGACGCGAACGGGCCGGAAATGGTCACCCGCAAAATCTCTTGCGGTCCGCCGAGCCGGGCAGGGAGGGTGCGAAGGTGGCCATATCGCAGCAGGAGCACCCGGCGCGGCAGGCGAGGCCGTCCGACGCCGCTGTCGTCGCCGAGTTGCTGGACGCCTTCAACCGCGAGTTCGACACGCCGACACCGGGCAGCGACGTGCTCACGGCGCGCCTCCGCCGGCTGCTCGCCGGGGATGACCTCGTCGCCCTTCTCACCGGCGAACCGGCCGTCGGCGTCGCCGTTCTGACCTTCCGGCCCGACGTCTGGCATGACGGCCCGTCCGTCGTCCTCGACGAGCTGTACGTACGGCCCGGCCTGCGCGGGCAGCGGTTCGGGCACGCCCTGCTCGAGGAGGCGTGCCGCCTGTCACGGGAGCGCGGCGCGGCGATCCTCGCGATCAACGTCGACGGCGAGGACACCGACACGCGCCGCTTCTACGAGGCGCACGGCTTCGCCAACATCGAGCCCGGAGCGCCCGAGCCGATGTTCCACTACTACCGCGCTCTCGCCTGAGCACGGCCTGGGCCCGTCTGAGCCCGTCTGGGCCCGTCTGAGCCCGTCTGAGCGCGTCTGAGCACGTCTGAGCAGCACGAACGTCGAGGGCTCGCGTTCCAACATTCTCTGCCATAACCGAGCGCGACCGAACGTACGCGGACGCCTGAAACGTTCATCACGGGCGACGGCCGTCAGCCGCGTTTCCGCTGCATGCCTGTTCAGCCAGGTTAACACGCCATCTTTCCCGCCTGACCACGCCTTGACATGCCCCAACCGCTCTGACAATTTCAAACGGCTTCCAACAGAAAGCGATCCGGCAGGGTCGGTGGACCGCCCGTCACCCATCCCCCACACGGACACCCCGGAGGTCCGGCATGCGCAAACGTCGACCAGTCGGCGACAGGAAATGGATCCGCATCATCATGGCGGCGGTCACAGCGGCCGTGACCGGCGCCGGCGCGGTGGTGGTGACCGCGCCGGCGGCCCAGGCGGCCACGACGACCATCACGCTGAACGGCGGCTCGACGGGTCGCACGTTCGACGGGGTGGGGGCGATCAGCGGCGGCGGCGGCAACTCCCGGCTGCTCATCGACTACCCGGAGACGCAGCGCTCCCAGATCCTGGACTACCTGTTCAAGCCCGGGTACGGCGCGGCGGTGCAGTTGCTGAAACTGGAGATCGGCGGTGACGCCAACTCCACCGACGGCTCCGAACCCAGCATCGAGCACACCCGCGGTGACATCAACTGCAACGTCGGCTACGAGTTCTGGCTGGGCGAGCAGGCGGTGGCGCGCAACCCGAACATCAAGCTGATCGCGCTGCCGTGGACCGCGCCCGGCTGGATCGGCGGCGGGAACTTCTGGTCCCAAGACATGATCGACTACGACATCTCCTGGCTCAACTGCGCCAAGCAGCACGGCCTGACGATCAGCTACATCGGCGGATGGAACGAGCGCGGGCACAACAAGACCTGGTACAAGAACCTCCGGTCGGCCCTCGACTCCAACGGCTACGGCAACGTGCAGATCGTCGGCGACGACAGCTTCGGCCTGTCCACCGCGGACGACATGCTGAGCGACTCCGCGTTCAAGAACGCGGTCGGCGTGGTCGGGGCGCACTACCTGTGCGGCTACCTGAGCGACGCCACCTCGTGTCCGTCCAGCGCGAACGCCGTGGCCACCGGCAAGCCGATCTGGAACAGCGAGTTCGGGTCGCAGGACTACATCAGCGGCTCGGCCCCCTATATCCGCAGCATCACCCGCGGATATCTCGACGGCCAGATGACGGGCTTCGTCAACTGGCCGCTGGTGGCCGCGCTCTACCCGAACCTGCCCTTCAACACCACCGCCCTGGCGGTCGCCAACTCGCCGTGGTCGGGCGCCTATCGGGTGGGCCGCAGTCTGTGGGCGAACGCCCAGGTCGCCCAGTTCACCCAGCCGGGCTGGCGCTTCCTCACCGGCTCCGCGAGCGGATACCTCGGCGGGAACCGGAGCAACGGCAGCTACATCTCCCTGAAGTCCACGAACAACACCGACTACTCGACCATCTACGAGACCAGCACATCGACGACCACGCAGACCGTGAACGTCAACGTGACAGGCGGGCTGAGCACCGGGACCGTGCACGTGTGGTCCACCGACCTGGGGTCGAACAACCCGGCCGACTGGTTCGTCAGGCAGCCGGACATCACCCCCAGCAACGGCTCCTACTCGCTCACCATGCAGCCGAACCGGATCTACTCGGTGACCACGACCACCGGCCAGGGCAAGGGCACGGCGACCGGACCGGCGAGCGCGCCGCTGGCTCTGCCGTATTCCGACGACTTCGACGCCTACGCCTCCCGCACCGAGGCCAAGTACTTCTCCGACATGCAGGGATCCTTCGAGGTCCGGCCCTGCGCAGGCGGCCGGGCCGGTCAGTGCCTGCAGCAGGTGACCCCCATGCGTCCGATCGAATGGCAGGACGACAGTGACGCCTTCGGCCTGGTCGGAGACCCGTCCTGGAGCAACTACAAGGTCAGCGTGGACGTCAACTTCCAGCAGGCCGGCACCATCACGCTGCTCGGGCGGGCGAACACGCAGTCACGCCCGCAGAGCCACCAGGCGGCCTACCAGTTGCGGCTGAACAACTCCGGCGCCTGGTCGATCGCCAAGAGCACCACGTCCGGCACGGTGAGCACCCTCACCTCGGGCTCCCGGGGCTCGCTCGGGACCAACACCTGGCACACGATCTCGCTCAGCTTCACGGGCAACCAGATCAGCGCCACCCTCGACGGCACCGCGCTCGGCTCGGTGACGGACAACTCCTACTTCACCGGACAGGTCGGGCTCGGAGTGGTCGGATACCAGACCGACATGTTCGACAACCTCTCCGTCACCGAGACCAGCGGCGGAAACGGCAACAGCGGCGTCGGTCCCATCAGGGGCCAGGCCTCCGGCCGCTGCGTCGACGTCCCCAACCAGTCGCAGGCCAACGGCACCCAGGTCGCGCTCTGGGACTGCAACAGCGGCGCCAACCAGACCTGGACCCTCACGCCGTCCAAGCAGCTGATGGTCTACGGCACCAAGTGCCTGGACGCCTACGGACAGGGCACGGCGGACGGGACCCGGGTCGACATCTACGACTGCAACGGCGGCACCAACCAGCAGTGGACGCTCAACCCCGACGGCACGATCGTCGGAGTCGGCTCGAACAAGTGCCTGGACGCCTACGGCGGCGGCACCGCCAACGGCACGCAGCTGGTGATCTGGACGTGCAACGGCGGCGGGAACCAGAAGTGGTCCCGCAGCTGAGCCGACGGTGACACCGGCCGGCCGGGTTCGCATCGCAAACCCCCGCATCGCGAACCCCCGCATCGCAACCCTGCGACGCGGACCCGGCCGGCCACTCGCGGCGAGCACGGCGGGCAGAGCCGGTTCAGACGTTGAAGCGGAACTCCACCACGTCGCCGTCGCGCATCACGTAGTCCTTGCCCTCGATGCGGGCCTTGCCCGCGGCCCTGGCGGCGGTCATCGAGCCGGCCTCCACCAGGTCCTCGAACGAGATGACCTCGGCCTTGATGAAACCGCGCTGGAAGTCGGTGTGGATGACCCCGGCGGCCTCGGGGGCGGTCGCGCCCTTGCGGATCGTCCAGGCCCTGGCCTCCTTGGGCCCGGCCGTCAGGTACGTCTGCAGGCCGAGCGTCTCGAAGCCCACCCGGGCGAGCTGGGCGAGGCCCGACTCCTCCTGGCCGACGGACTGCAACAGCTCCAGCGCCTCGTCGTCGGGCAGTTCCACCAGCTCGGACTCGATCTTGGCGTCGAGGAACACGGCCTCCGCCGGGGCCACGAGCGCCGAGAGCTTGGCCCGCAGGTCGGTGTCGGTCAGCTCGTCGGCGTCGAGGTTGAACACGTACAGGAACGGCTTGGCCGTGAGGAGGTGGAGCTCGCGCAGGTCGGCGAGGTCGATCCCGGCCGCCTTGCCCCCGGCGTACAGGGTCGTGCCGGTGTCGAGCAGCTTCGCCGCGGCCTCGGCGGCCTCCAGCAGGACCTTGCGGTCCTTGTTGTTGCGCGCCTCCTTCTGCAGGCGGGGCAGCGCCTTCTCGATCGTCTGCAGGTCGGCGAGGATCAGCTCGGTGTTGATCGTCTCGATGTCGCGCTCCGGCGCCACCTCGCCGTCCACGTGGGTGACGTCGGGGTCGGAGAAGACGCGGATGACCTGGCAGATCGCGTCGGTCTCGCGGATGTTGGCGAGGAACTGGTTGCCCCTGCCCTGGCCCTCCGACGCGCCCTTCACCAGGCCCGCGATGTCGACGAACTCGACCTTGGCCGGGAGGATGCGCGCGGAGCCGTAGATCTCCGCCAGCTTGTCCAGACGGGAGTCCGGCACGCCGACGATGCCCACGTTCGGCTCGATCGTGGCGAACGGGTAGTTGGCCGCGAGGGCGTTCCCGCTCTTGGTCAGGGCGTTGAAAAGCGTGGACTTGCCGACGTTGGGCAGGCCGACGATGCCGATGCTCAGGCTCACGTACCACGAGTTTAGGGGTCTCGGGGGGTGCGCCTGACATCGACGGCCTCGTGGTCCGGCTCGGCCCGCCCGCAGGCGCGCCTCCCTGTTTGGGACGCCAATGCCTGAAATCATCCAGACCGTGGATGTCGTGGCGCTCGCACTGGGACTGGTGATCGGGGTGGTGGTCGGCGCGGCCCTGGCCGGGATGCGGGCCGCGGGCCGGACCGCCCAGGCGGCCGCAAGGGTGGCCGAGGCCGAGGCCCGGACGCGGGCGGCCGAGGACAAGGTGTCCTACATGGAGAACCAGCTCACCGAGCGGTTCCAGGCCCTCTCCGCGCACGCCCTCGACGTGGCCAACCTGCGTTTCCTCGAACTCGCCGAGAACCGGCTCAACACCACCAGGGCCGAGGCGGCCGGGGATCTCGACCAGCGCAGGCAGGCGGTCGAGAACCTGGTCGCGCCGCTGCGGGAGACGCTCGCCAAGGTGGAGAGCCAGCTCAGGGAGAGCGAGTCGGGCGCCCGCGCCGCCCGCGCCGAGCTGAGCAAGCAGATGGAGTTCGTACGGGAGAGCTCCGATCGGCTCAAGGCCCAGACGGACGCGCTGGTGCGGGCGCTCCAGCGGCCGGAGGCCCGGGGGCGGTGGGGAGAGCTCCAACTGCGCCGGGTCGCGGAGATCGCCGGGATGGCCCGCTTCTGCGACTTCGACGAGCAGGTGAGCGCCGTCACCCGTGACGGCGTGGTCCGGCCCGACATGGTCGTACGGCTCAGCGGCGGCAAGAACATCGTCGTGGACGCGAAGGTCTCGCTCGCCGCCTACCTGGAGGCGGCCGAGGCCGCCGATCCCGCGTTCGCCTCGGCCCGGCTGGACGCCCACGCGCGGCACGTACGCGAGCACGTCGACCGGTTAGCGGCCAAGTCCTACTGGCAGGCGTTCAACCCGTCGCCGGAGTTCGTGGTCCTGTTCATCCCCGGCGAGGCGTTCCTCGCGCCGGCTCTGGAGCGCGACCCGGGGTTGCTTGAGTATGCGATGCGCCGGCGCGTCCACATCGCCACGCCCACGACGCTCGTCACGATGCTCCGCACCGCGCAGTACGCCTGGCAGCAGACGGCGGTCAGCGAGAACGCCAAGGCCGTCTTCGATTTGGGCAAGGAACTGTACGAGCGGCTCGGCGGCCTCGGACGGCACGTGGACAACCTCGGCAAGGCGCTCACGCGAGCGGTCACCGCGTACAACCAGACGGTCGGCTCGCTGGAGAGCCGCGTGCTGGTCAGCGCGCGGAGGATGAACGACCTCGGTCTCGTGGACTACGCGCTCGACGCCCCGTCGGCGGTCGAGGAGGTCCCCCGGCCGGTCGCCATCCCCGAACTCGAAGGTGAAGAGCGGGTAAGCCCCCCTCCCCCGCATCGTCAGAACGGTAAATTGACGCGAGACTTGTCGTAAGGGGGGCCCGATGACAGGCACCGGTCGAGCGGGGCTGCGGCTGACCGCTCGGGGGGCGATCGTCATGCTCTTCGTGATCACTTTGGTGGGCATGCCGTTCCTGCCCGGACCCGCGTTCGTGGCCGGGTGCCTGGCGGCGGTCCTGTTGGTGCGTCCCCGCGACCTGCTGCCGCTGGTGGTGACGCCTCCGCTGGTCTTCTTCGCCGCGGCGCTGCTGGTGGAGCTCGTGCGGGCGCTCGGCTCCGCATCGACGCTTCCGACGTTCGGGCTCGGGATGTTCACCGCGCTGTCGTCCGGCGCGCCGTGGCTGTTCCTCGGGTCCGCGCTGGCGCTGGGCATCGCGTGGGTGCGCGGCCTGCCCGACAATGTGCGGGAGTTGCGCGGCGCGCCCGCGCCCGAGCCGACGTCGGCGTCCCGCTTCCGTTCACGCCGTGGCCGGGCCCACACGTTCGACCCGGAGCCTGAGGGTTACTTCGAGCCCCGGGTGTACGGCAGGGCCGCCGACGAGTGAACGCGGATCGTTGCTGAACCGCTGCTAGACCGCGCGAAGATCCCTGCGCAGCTCGTGGGGCAGGGCGAACCGCATGCTCTCCTGCACCGACTCGACCTCCTCGACGTCGGTGAAGCCGTGGTCGGCCAGCTTGGCGAGCACGCCCTGCACAAGGTCCTCCGGGACGGAGGCGCCGCTGGTCAGGCCGACCGTACGCACGCCCTCCAGCCACTCGTCCCGTACGAACGAGGCGTCGTCGACCAGGTAGGACGCGGCGGCGCCGTAGTCCTTGGCGACCTCGACCAGCCGCTTGGAGTTGGAGGAGTTGGCCGAGCCGACGACGATGACCAGGTCCGACTCGGCGGCGATCTGCTTGACCGCGGTCTGCCTGTTGGAGGTGGCGTAGCAGATGTCGTCGCTCGGCGGGTCGATGAGGTTGGGGAACCGTGTCCGCAGCCGCGCGACCGTCTCGGTGGTCTCGTCCACCGAGAGGGTCGTCTGGGAGAGCCAGACCACCTTCTCCGGGTCGCGTACGGACACGCTCTCGACGCCGTCGAGCCCGTCGACGAGCTGGACGTGCTCGGGCGCCTCGCCGGCGGTGCCCTCGACCTCCTCGTGCCCCTCGTGCCCGATGAGCAGGATGTCGTAGTCCTTGGCCGCGAACCTCTTGGCCTCGTTGTGCACCTTGGTCACCAGAGGGCACGTCGCGTCGATGGTCCGCAGCCGGCGGCTCGCGGCCTCCTCGTGCACGGCGGGCGCGACGCCGTGGGCGGAGAAGACGACGATGGCCCCCTCGGGGACCTCCTCGGTCTCCTCCACGAAGACGGCGCCGCGCTTCTCCAGCGTCTTCACGACGTGGGTGTTGTGCACGATCTGCTTGCGTACGTAGATGGGCGCGCCATACTGCTCCAGCGCCCGCTCGACCGCTTGCACCGCTCGGTCGACGCCCGCGCAGTAACCGCGGGGCTTGGCGACCAGGACACGGCGGGTCGCTGAGGTCTGCACGTCCATGTTCCTATGCTATGTGGAACGCGAGCCACCTCTTGACCCTGGTCTTGCAAGACTGGGTGTACCAGATACGCATCTCCCCGGGAGCCGAAATGTCCGTCCTTAGAGCAATAACGACCGTTCTTCAGACCGCTCTGAATGGGGTCGGACAGGCGTTGCTGGCCGGCGACAAGATCAAGTCCACTCTCAAGGAGCGCTTCGCCGGTGGCGAGGCGCAGGACGGCGAGCGCCGCGAGACCGCAGAGACGCCCGAGGGGGCACGCGCCGAGGCAGCGCGAAACGGAGCAGTAAGGACCGAGGAGGGCACCGAGCAGGCCGCCGGGGAACGGCCCGCGCGCCGGGAGCCCGTCATCTTCGCGCCCCGCCCGAGCAAGACCGAGAAGGCCGAGAAGACCGAAAAGGTTGCGGAGGCCGAGAAGGCCGAGGCCGGCAAGACCGACGCGGTGACGGCCGAGGCACCGGCCACACCGGCCACGGAGACGGCCCCCGCCCAGGCATCTGCCGCAGGGAGCGCCCCCACTGAGGCTCCTGCCGAGGCTGCTGCCGAGACGCCGGTCGCGGAGACCGCCCCTGCCGAGGCACCTGCCGGAACCCCTGCCACGGACGCCGCCCCTGCCGAGTCTCCCGCTGCGGCGTCCGCTGCGACCGAGGCCGCGCCCGCCGAGACGCAGGCCGCCACGACCACCCCTGCCCAGGCGCCGGTCGCGGAGACCGCCCCCGTCGAGGCACCCGCCGCTACCGGGGCACCTGCCGCCGAGACCGCCCAGGCTGTTGAGGCCGGGGAGGCCGGGGAGGCCGTCAAGCCTGCAGAGCCCGTCGCGACCGAGCCGGAGGCCGAGGCCGCCCCGGCCGCGCCCGCCGCGCCGAAGAAGCCGCGCACTCGTCGCAAGGCCGCCGCCGAAACGGCGGAAACCCCCGCAACCGCCGAAACCACTGAGGCCACCGCGACCTCGGCGACGGCGGGAACCCAGGAGGAGGCCGCGCCCGCCGCCGCTGCCGCCCCGAAGAAGCCGCGCACCCGCCGCAAGGCCACCGCCGCCGAAACCCCCGAAGCCACCGGAGCCGCAGAGGCCGCCGAGAGCAGCGCCGAGAGCGGCACCAAGAGCGCCAAGAGCGCGGCCGCCGCGCCGAAGGCCACCAGGACGCGCAAGAAGCCCGCCGCCGCAGCGGCCGAGCCGGCTGCGCAGCCCGCGCAGTCCACCGAGCAGCCCGCGCAGCCCGTGGAGCAGCCGGCGGCAGTGAAGACGACCGTCGAGACGACCGCCGAGGCGGCGGAGCCGCTGCCGGGCTACGCGAACCTCTCCGTGGCGTCGCTGCGGGCCCGGATGCGCGGCAGGTCGGCCGAGCAGGTGCAGGCGCTGCTGGACTACGAGCAGGCGCACCTGAACCGCCCCGAAGTGGTCCGGATGTTCCAGAACCGGCTGGCCAAGCTCCAGTCCGAGTCCTGATCCCGGACCGCGCCCGCCCGGCCCACACCCGGGCGGGCTCATGCGTGGCTCTATGTGCATGGCCTTATGGCGAGCGCCCTCCAGTACCCGCCCGACCGGCCCACGCCCCCGGCCCAGACCCGGGCGGGCTCATGCGTGGCTCTATGTGCATGGCCTTATGGCGAGCGCGCTCAAGTGCCTGCCCGACCGGCCCACGCCCCCTCGGCCCACGCCCGGACGGTCCACGCCGTACGGCGCCATCCGCCGGTCGCCCGGGAAATGTCGGCGGGTGCGGCTAGCCTGCAGGTGCGAGCCGGTCCAGGCGAGGAGGGCACTTGAGCGCGAATACGTCTCCTGAGGCGCCGCTGCCGATCAGGTCGGTGCTGCAGATGGTCGCCCAGTGGATCGGCAAGCTGGGCACCGTCTGGGTCGAAGGGCAGATCACCGAGCTGACCGCCCGGGGCGGCACCGTCTTCATGACGCTGCGCGATCCCGTGGCCAACGTCTCGGCGCGGATCACCTGCGCCCGGGGCGTGTACGAGGCCAGCGTGCCGCGTCCCGTCGACGGCGCACGCGTCGTGATGCACGTCAAGCCGGACTTCTGGGTCAACAAGGGCTCGTTCGCGTTCACGGCCCTGGAGATCCGCCCGGTCGGCATCGGCGAGCTGCTGGCCCGGCTCGAACGGCTCCGCCAGGTGCTGGCGGGCGAGGGCCTGTTCAACGTCGACAGGAAGAGGCGGCTGCCGTTCCTGCCGGGCACCGTCGGGCTCATCTGCGGGCGCGACTCGGCCGCCGAGCGTGACGTGCTGGAGAACGCCCGCCGCCGCTGGCCCGCCGTCCGGTTCAAGGTCGAGCAGGTCGCCGTCCAGGGGTCGTACGCCGTGGGCGAGGTGACCGAGGCGCTGCGCAGGCTCGACGCCGACCACGAGGTCGATGTGATCATCATCGCCAGAGGCGGCGGCTCCCTGGAAGACCTGCTGCCGTTCTCCGACGAGTCGCTGGTGCGGGCCGTCGCGGCCTGCCGTACGCCGGTGGTGAGCGCGATCGGACACGAGCAGGACAGCCCGCTGCTCGATCTGGTCGCCGACGTGCGCGCCTCGACCCCGACGGACGCGGCCAAGAAGGTCGTGCCCGACGTGGGCGAGCAGCTCACGCTCGTCCACCAGCTCAGAGACCGGGGCCGCCGGGTGCTGCGGGGCTGGGTCGAGCGCGAGATCTCCTGGCTCGAGTCCGTGCGGTCGCGGCCGTCGCTCGCCGATCCCGTCCGCGAGCTCGACCGGCGTGCCGAGCAGGTCGACGCGCTGCGCGAGCGGTCACGGCGCTGCCTTTCCTCGTCCCTGGACCGCTCGGCCGACTCGCTGGAACATCTCAGGGCCAGGCTGGTGGCTCTGTCCCCCGCCGCCACTCTGGAACGGGGTTATGCCATCGCGCAGCGTCCTTCCGGAGAGGTCGTCCGCCTGGCCTCGGACGTGAAGCCCGGCGACGAGCTCACGATCCGCTTCTCGGACGACCGGGTGACGGTGACCGCCCAGGACGCGTGATCCGGGGACGCGCAGCCGGAGCCCCGGGCGCTCGGGCCGGGTCGGGCCGGATCGCGTCAGGTCGGGCCAGATCAGGCCAGGTCGGGCCGGATCGCGTCAGGTCGGGCCGGATCGCGTCAGGTCGGGCCAGATCAGGCCAGGTCTCATCAGATCATGAGACGCACGTTGTATGCCTCGAGCCAGGCGTTGATCTGCAGGATGCCCTCCAGCGAGGTCCGGGCGCCCTGCAGGCTGACCGCGCCCACGGGCTGGTCGAGGATCCCGCGCACCTTCGCCGCGTCCACCAGGCCCTTGATCGGCGGGTCGCCGTCGAGCACGCGGGCCACCTCGGCACGCAGCGCGCGCTCGTACGCCGGGTCCTGCGTGGAGGGGTAGGGCACCTTGCGGCGCTCGACCACCGAGCGGGGCAACAGGTCGGCCGTCGCGGCGCGCAGGAGGCTCTTCTCATGCCCGTCGAAGGTCTTCATGGACCAGGGGGCGTTGAAGACGTACTCGACCAGGCGGTGGTCGCAGAACGGCACCCGGACCTCCAGGCCGACGGCCATGCTCATGCGGTCCTTGCGGTCGAGCAGGATCTGCACGAACCGGGTCAGGTGCAGATAGCTGACCTCGCGCATCCGCTTCTGCAGCCCGGTCTCCCCCGGCACCCGGGGCACCTCGGCCAGCGCCCGCTGGTAGCTGTCGGCGCGGTAGGCCGGGAGGTCGAGCTTGCCGAGCAGGTCCTCGTTCAGGAACTCGCCCAGGGTGGCCAGCCCCGTCGGGCCCTGCATGGCGAGCCACGGGAAGGTGCCGGAGTCGACCGCCTCGGGATCGTGGAACCACCGGTAGCCGCCGAACACCTCGTCGGCGGACTCCCCCGACAGCGCCACCGTCGAGTGCTTCCTGATCGCCTTGAAGAGCAGGTAGAGCGAGGTGTCCATGTCGCCGATGCCCAGCGGGAGGTCCCGTGCCCGCAGGACGGCCGCGCGTACGGCGGGGTCCATGAGGTCGGCCGAGTCGAGCACGATGTCGGTGTGATCGGAGCCGACGTGCCGCACGACGTCGTGGACGTACGGAGTGTCCGGGGTGTCGCGCATGTCGTCGGCCTGGAAGTTCTCGCTGTAGCCGGCGAAGTCGACGGAGAACGACCGCACCGCGCCCTTCCCGGCCAGCGCGCGGGCCGCGAGCGCGGTGACCGCGCTCGAGTCGAGCCCGCCGGACAGCAGCGTGCACAGCGGCACGTCGGAGATGAGCTGCCGCTCGATGATGTCTTCGAGCAGCTCCCGCACGGTCCTGATGGTCGTCTGCAGGTCGTCGGTGTGCTCACGCCCCTCCAGCCGCCAGTAGCGGCGCTTGCTCAGGCCCTCGCGGCGCACCTTCACCACCTGGCCGGGCCGCACCTCGTACATCCCCCGGAAGACGGCGCACTCGGGCGTCTTGACGAAGGACAGGATCTCGCGCAGGCCGTCGGCGTCGACCACTCGTTCGGCGAGCGGGTTGGCCAGGATGGCCTTGGGCTCGGAGCCGAACAGCACCCCGTGAGGCATCGGGTAGTAGTACAGGGGCTTGATCCCCATGCGGTCGCGCACGAGCAGCAGTTCCTCGCTGCGGACGTCCCAGATGGCGAAGGCGTACATGCCGTTGAGCCGGGAGGCGAAGTCCTCGCCCCATTCGAGGTACGCCTCCAGGACGACCTCGGTGTCGCTCTGGGTGCGGAAGCGGTGCCCACGCTGGATGAGCTCGGCCCGCAGCTCCCTGAAGTTGTAGGCCTCGCCGCTGTAGGTGAGCGCGGCCAGGACCTCGCCGCCGGCGTCGGCGATCATGGGCTGGCGCCCGCCCTCGATGTCGATGATGGCCAGCCGCCGGTGGCCGAACGCGGCATGCGGAGCGAGCCACATCCCTTCGGCGTCGGGCCCCCGGCACGCCATCGTGTCCGTCATGGCCTGCACGGTCTCCCGCTCGCGACGAAGGTCGCGTCCGAAGTCCACCCAGCCGCTGATTCCACACATGAGGATGACCCCCCGATCATCGCCCTCGAAAGTGGTTAGTCCTTCTAACTAACAGACAATGTCTATGTTTTATGCCCAAAACGGACAGACCTAAGAGGCCGCGGAGTGTCGGTGCCGGCCTCTAAGGTGGGGACGTGGCTGAGGACAAGCAGACCCCGCCGGACAAGCGGACCGCGTCGGGCAAGGCGACCGCGTCTGACAATGCGACCCCGTCGTACGAGCAGGCCCGCGAGGAGCTGACCGAGGTGGTGCGCCGCCTGGAGACCGGGGGGCTCACGCTGGAGCAGTCGATCGAGCTGTGGGAGCGGGGAGAGCGGCTGGCGGCGATCTGCGAGGAGTGGCTGCAGGGCGCCCGCGCCAAACTGGCCGCCGCGATGGCCCAGCGCCAGGAGCCCCAGCCGAACGGCCCCGAGGAGGCCCCCTTCTGACCGTCCCAGACCTCCCAGAGGGCGGCGAGCCGCCGAGTGGCCGGCGGAGACGGCCGTCGGGCACGCCGAGGTCATCGTGCACGGCTGCACTCCCCCGGCGTGACGGCAGAAGAGACCCGGGCTCAGCCCGACGACGGCACGGGAGAGGGCTTGGGCTGCGGGGCGAGGGTCCGGGCGAGGGCGGTCAGCTCGTCCCAATCGGCCGTCCCGGTGACGACCACGGCGTGATCGGGGAAGACCCGCACCAGCGACCGCTGGTTCTTGTCCTGGCGGAACCGCTCCTCCCAGGTCGCGCCGTCGATCTGCCGGCTCCCGCCGGGCTTGTCGGTGTTGGCCATGCGGTTCACGAAGTCCGCGGACGGCCTCTCGTCGCTCTGGGCGAGCATGGCGTGCTGCCGCTTGGCGGTCGCGAACCCCAGCCGCCACGTCACGACGCCGTTCTTGTCGGTCAGCGACGTGCTGTTGGGCACCCAGTCGGGCAGCACCTGGCTCGGGGCGACGACCTCGTACGACGCCGCGCGCGCCGCGTTGACCCGGTCGATCGAGAAGTCCACCCGGGGGATGTGCTCGGTGCGGCTCTGCGGCGTGACGAGCAGGAACGCTCCGACCGCGGCGAGGCAGACGAGGAGCGCGAACGCGTAGCCGTAGATGCCCTGGGTGAATCGTCCCACGTAAGGCGAGACTAGTCGGTGGGGTGGGCGGTGGCCGTACCGGCCGTCAGGGGTGCCGAATTTCGCCGATGATGCGAAGAGCGTCCTCGGCGATCCTCCGGGCGTGTTGCGGGTCTTCGGACAGGGTGACCTCCTGCACGACGGCCGCCAGGGCGCCGGTGACGACGACGACCAGGGCGTCCTCGTGCTCGAACAGCGCGGCGGTGCGCCTGGCCCACTGCCGGAGGCGGTCGCGCATGATCACCTCGAACCCGGGCGGGGCGTCGCCGCGGAGGAAGAGCGCGGCGAGATCGCGCTCTTCGAGGCAGCCCTCCAGGTAGGCCCGGGCGGCGGCGAGGAACTGGGGCATGGGGTCGGTCTCCCCGGCCGCCCGCGCCTCCTGCACGGCCTGCCGGGTGCGCTGGGTCTGCCGCTTCTGGAACTCCTCGAACAGCGTCAGGTAGAGGTCGGCCTTGCCGGAGAAGTGGTGATAGAGGCTGCCGACGCTGGCGCCTGCCCTGGCCACGACGTCGGTGACGCCCGCCTCGGCGAAGCCGCTCGTGATGAACGTCTCCTTCGCGGCGTCCAGGAGAGCTACCCGGGTCGCCGCGCCGCGCTCCGACGTGCGCATCGTCACTGGTCGTTCGGTGTCGCCGCTCATGCGGCGACGATATCCCCGGCCCGTGCGTTCCGGGGGGCCGCGCCCGCAAATGGCCTCCTACCTGGCCCAACAGGTTCAGACCAATCGGACAAGAACCGGTTCGCGAACTACGATCGCTGGAACGGCACCTACCTAAAAGGGGACAAATGGCTGATCACGTACCGGCCGCTCTCGCGACGGGGGAACGCGCACCCGACCGCAACCTGGCCCTGGAACTGGTCAGGGTGACCGAGGCCGCTGCCATGGCCGCCGCGCGCTGGGTGGGACGCGGCGACAAGAACGGAGCGGACGGCGCCGCGGTGAACGCCATGCGCCAGCTGATCAACACGGTCTCGATGAAGGGCGTCGTCGTGATCGGGGAGGGCGAGAAGGACAACGCCCCGATGCTGTTCAACGGCGAGGAGGTCGGCGACGGGACCGGCCCCGAGTGCGACGTCGCCGTGGACCCGATCGACGGCACCCGGCTGTGCGCGCTCGGCATGAACAACGCGATCTCCGTGATCGCGGTCAGCGAGCGCGGCTCGATGTACGACCCGTCGGCGGTCTTCTACATGGAGAAGCTCGTCACGGGCCCGCAGGCGGCCGAGCACGTGGACATCAACGCCCCGGTGGCCGACAACATCCGGGCCGTGGCCCGGGCCAAGGGCGCCAAGCCGTCCGACGTCACCGTGGTGGTCCTCGACCGGCCCCGGCACGAGCGGATCGTCAAGGAGATCAGGGAGACCGGTGCCCGGATCCGCTTCATCACCGACGGCGACGTCGCCGGCGCGATCATGGCGGCGCGCAACGGCACCGGCGTCGACCTGATGCTCGGCATCGGCGGCACGCCCGAGGGCATCGTCGCGGCCTGCGCGCTCAAGTGCATGGGCGGCGTCATCCAGGGCAAGCTGTGGCCCCGCGACGAGGAGGAGCGCCTCAAGGCCCTCGACGCCGGGCTCGACCTCGATCAGGTGCTCACCACCGACGACCTCGTACGCTCCGACGACGTGTTCTTCGCCGCGACCGGCATCACGGACGGCGAGCTGATGCACGGCGTGCGGTTCCAGGGCGGCGCGGCGGTGACGCACTCCCTCGTCATGCGGGGACGGTCGGGCACGATCCGCAAGATCGAAAGCGAGCACCAGCTCTGGAAGCTCGGCGCCTACAGCGCCATCAACTTCGACACCGCCGTATAGGACCTCAACTGCCGAACAGGCGGCGGCGGGGGCGCTTCGGCGAGCGGGCGACGACCCTGCCGCCGAAGACGAACCCCGCGAGCTCGATCACGGGCGCGTCCGGCGCGAAGTCGGTCGCGCCCGGCGGGAGCCGCACCTCGTTCCTGAACGACCGGACGCGGGCGTCCGGGGCGGTCACGATCCGCACGCCCTCGGGCACCGTCAGGTTGACGGTGCCGGCCATGACGGCGAGCTGCACCACCACGTGCCGCGACTGGAGCAGCGCCTCGCACAGGTCCATCGTGACCGTGCCGCCGAGGGACGTCACCGGCACCTGGGAGGGCACGACCCACCGGCCGCCGCGGGTCTCCGTACGGAAGAAGGCGGTGACCGGGCGGCTGTCCATCCGGAACGGCTGGCTCTCGGGCGGCAGCAGGTCGACGGTCAGCTCGGCCAGCTCGCCGAGGGTCCTGGCGGCCCAGACACGCTCGATGCGTTCCTCGTGCTCCAGCGGCGTGAGCCGCCCGTCGGTGACGGCGTCCGTGAGCACCTCGACGATCCGCTCCCGGTCGGCGTCCGAGGCCCGCAGCAGGGAGGGGTCGGGCGTGTCCGGAGTGCGCTGCGCGAGGAACGCGGAGATCCACTTCACGGCTGAGGACTCGCTGCTGCTCACATCTTCGAGAGTAAGCGGTCCGCGTACGACGGTCACCATGCGGCGCTACGCCCGGCATCGCCCTCCCGGAATTGACCGGGGACTTCATGGCCACTTAGCGTGAGGAGCGTGGTCGCGGGGGCGGTGACACGGCAGGTCGGCAACCTTCCAGCCGACCTGACGAGTTTCGTCGGCCGAAGGCATGAGCTGGCCGAGATCAGGCGGCTGCTTTCGGTGTCGCGCCTGGTGACCCTCACGGGCGTGGGCGGCGTGGGCAAGACCCGGCTGGCCCTGCGGGCCGCCGCCGAGCAGCGCCGCGCGTTCGACAGCGTCTGGCTGGTGGACCTCAGCACCGTCACCGATCCCGCGCTCGTGGCGGAGACCGTGGCGGCGACCATGGGCGTGCGGGACGAGACCGCGGACTGCCCGCTGGACGCGCTGGAGCGGGTGCTCTCCTCGCAGCGGACCCTGCTCGTGCTGGACAACTGCGAACACCTGCGTGACGCCTGCGCCGTGCTCGCCGACCGGCTCCTGCGGGCGGCCCCCGAGTTGCGCATCCTCGCGACGAGCAGGCAGTCGCTCGGCATCACAGGCGAGCATCGGATGAAGGTCTCGCCGCTGCCCGTCCCCGAGCCGGACCGGCCGCTCAACCGCAGATCACTGGAGTTGTACGACGGGATCAGCCTGCTGACGGAACGGGCGGCGGCAGTCCTGCCCGGATTCGCCGTCACCGAGGACAACCAGGCGGCCGTCGCCGAGCTGTGCCGCCAGCTCGACGGCATCCCCCTGGCCATCGAGCTCGCCGCGGTGCGGCTGCGGGCCCTGTCGGTGAACGCGCTCGTCGAGCGCCTGCGCGACCGCTATCGCCTGCTCACCGGAGGCAGCAGTGCGGCCGTGCCACGTCAGCAGACCCTGCACGCGCTGGTCGACTGGAGCTTCCAGCTGCTGCCCGCGGCGGAGCGGACGCTGTGGACCCGGCTGTCGATCTTCCCCTCTCACTTCGACCTGGACGCCGTCGAGGCGGTGTGCGCCGGCGACGGCATCGAACGGGACGACGTCCTCGACCTGCTCGACGCGCTGCTGGACAAGTCGCTGCTCCTGCGTGAGGAGCACGAAGGCACGGTCCGCTATCGCATGCTCGACACCCTGCGCGAGTTCGGCCGCATGCGGCTCGGCGGGCCCGCGGAGCGCCGGGCGCTCCAGCGGCGGCACCGGGACCACTATTTCCTGCTGGCGCGGCAGGCGGCCGCCGAGTGGTTCGGCCCCGACCAGTCCTCCTGGCTCAGGCGGCTGAACCTGGAGCACGCGAACCTGCGCACGGCGATGGACTTCTGCCTGCAGGAGCCCGGCGAGGCGGAGACCGGGCTGCGGATGGCCCTCTGCCTGAACGACCCCTGCTGGCTGGCCAACGCCTTTTACAACGAGGGCCGTCACTGGCTGGACCGCATGCTGTGGGCGGCGCCCGAGCCCACCGTCCTGCGGGCGCTGGCGCTGTGCGCCGACACGGAACTGGTGCTCATCCAGGGGGACATCGACAGGGGCCGGCGGCTGCTGGCCGAGAGCCGGGCGCTCGCCGAGGGCCTGGGCGACCCGGAAGTGCTCGCCCACACGTCCCTGATGGCCGGAATGACGGAGCACTACTCAGGCGACTACGCGAAGGCGAACCGGCTGCTCGAACGGGCGGTCGCGGAGGAGGAGGCCGTCGGAACCCTGAGCGGCCTGCTGACCGCCCTCATCACGTTCGCGGCCGATGTCGGCTACCTCGGCGACCATGCCCGTGCCACGGAGCTGTTCGAGCGCGCTCTCGCGCTGACCGAGGCCCACGGCGAGCGCACCGGCCGGGCCTGGGTGTACACGATCTTCGCCATCGACCTGTGGCAGGCAGGGGAGAACGCCCGAGCGCTGGCGATGGCACGCGAAGCCCTCCTTCTCACCCGCGACCTGGGCGACCGGCTGAACATCGCGATGAGCATGGAGGTCATCGCCTGGGTGCAGGCCGGCGAGGGCCGGCACGCTCTCGCGGCCCGGCTGCTCGCGGCCGCGGAGGAGATCGGCCGTTCCGTGGGCATGACGCCGTGCCGCGACAAGCGGTTCACCGAGTTCCACGGGCGGTGCCTGGACGATCTCCGTACGCGCCTGGGCGACCGGGCCCTGAGCCGCGAGACCCGCAGGGGGCAGCGGCTGACGATGCACGAGGCGATCGAGGAGGCGATCGGCGACCGGGCCGAGCGTGAGCCCGCGCGCGTGGACGAGACGGTCGCGGAGGCCGAGCCCACCCCGCCCGAACACCCCGCGGCCGCGGCGCCGGCGGCCGAGCCGTCCCCGCTCACCCGGCGTGAGCAGGAGATCGCCGAGCTGATCGCCCAGGGGCAGAGCAACAAGGAGATCGCCTGCTCCCTCGTCATCTCGCAGCGCACCGTGGAGGGCCACGTCGAGCACATCCTCGACAAACTCGGCTTCGCCTCCCGGGCCCAGATCGCCGCCTGGATGGCCGCACGCAGGGCGGGCGGCAGGTCCTGACCGGCGCACCCCATTGACCGGGCGGGTGGCGGCTCCTACGCTGGCCGAAACTTGAACCCCCCTCATGTTCGTGGAGGCCCACGATGCCAGTAGAGGACACGGCGTCGGCGCGGGGCACGGCCCCCGCTCCCCGCGACCGGCAGGCGCGGCTCGCCACCTTCGCGGTGTTCTTCGTCCAGGGCCTCACCTTCGCCACGCTGCTCACCCAGGTGGCGGCGCTGCAGAAGAAGCACGGCCTGACCGACGGCGAGCTGACCATCCTGCTCCTCGTCGTCCCGGTCATCGCGGGGGCCGGGAGCGCGCTCGCCGGCGCCGCCGCGTCGCGATGGGGCAGCCGCCTGATCCTGCGCGTGGTGCAGCCGGTCGCCTGCGCCGCCGTCGTGCTCGCGGGCCTCGCCCCCAACGTCCCCATGCTGGTGGCGGCCAACATCCTGTTCGGCCTCGGCCTCGGCGGGGTGGACGCGGGCATGAACATGCAGGGTGTCGCGGTCGAACGCGAGTATGGCCGGGCGGTGCTCACCGGGTTCCACGCGCTGTGGAGCGTGGCGGCGGTCATCGGCTCGGTGTGGGCCTCCGCGGCGGCCACCCTCGCTCTCGGCCTGCCCGTCACGTTCGCCATCGCCCTCGTGCCGGCCGCCGCCGTCTCCGTCCTCGCGTCGCTCTGGCTCTACCGGCCGGAGGAGGAGCACCGCGCGGCCCCGGCCCCCGCCAAGACCACAGACCAGACCGCGAACGCGGCCAAGCCGGCCGGCGTCGCGTGGCGGCCGATCATCCCCCTGTGCCTCGCGATGGCGTTCCTCTACGTCGGCGACTCGTCGGTCTCCAACTTCGGCACCGTCTTCATGGACAAGGTCGTGCACGCCTCGGCGACCGTGATCCCGCTGGCCCTGGGTGCCTACCAGCTCACCACGTTCCTGGTGCGGGTCGGCGGCGACTTCGCGGTGCGCCGTTGGGGCCCGGCCGCCATCGTGCGCGCCGGAGGCACCGTCGCGACGCTGGGCTTCGTCGCGATCGTGGCCGCGCCGACCGTGCCGCTGGCGATCGCGGGCTTCGCCCTCACCGGGATCGGCCTGTCCGTCGTCGCCCCGCAGTCGTTCTCCGCGGCCGGCCGCCTCGACCCCGCGGGCACGGGCGTGGCGATCGCCCGCGTCAACATGTTCAACTACGTCGGGTTCATCGTCGGAGCCGCGCTCGTCGGCGGCCTCGCCGACGCCTCCGGCTATCGGGTCGCCTTCGGCGCGCCGCTCGTCCTCGCCGCCGCGATCATCCTGCTCGCACGCGGCTTCCAGCCGCGCAAGGCCGAACCGGCCGCCACGACCACCGTCGTCACTCCCTGACGCCCCCTCCGGCGTTCTTCGCCAGGACGCGTACGGCCTCGGCGACACGGTGGGCGGGCAGGCGGGCGAAGCCGATCACCAGCCCCGGCGACCCGTGCGCCGAGGTGACGACCTCCGTGGTCAGGCCCGCGGCCCGGGCGGCCTCGGCGAGGCCGGACGGATCACCTCCGTCCTCGGCATTGACCTCGGCATAGAGGTGCAGCCCGGCCGAGATGCCGCGCACGGTCATCCCGGGCAGGTGCTCGGCCAGCGCTCCGACGAGGGCGTCCCTGCGCCGCCGATATTCCCTGCGCACCCGGCGCAGGTGCCGGTCGTACGTCCCGCCCTCGATCAGGTGGGCGAACACGTACTGGTCGACGACCGGCGAGCCGAGGTCGGACTCGCCGCGCGCGAGCCGTACGGCACGGGCGACGTGCGGGGGCGCCGCGATCCAGCCGAGCCGCAGCCCCGGGGCGAGGGCCTTGCTCACGCTGCCGGCGAGCACGACCCGGTCGGGCGCGAGGCCCTGCAGGCATCCGACAGGGTCGCGGTCGAAGCGGAACTCGGCGTCGTAGTCGTCTTCGAGCACGAGGGCGCCCGTGTCGGCCGCCCACTCGACCAGCGCGGCGCGGCGGGCCGGGGACAGCACGACGCCGGTCGGGTACTGGTGCGCGGGGGTGACCATCACGGCGTCGGCGTCGTCCGGCAGGGCCGCGACGACGATCCCCTCATGGTCGACGGGCACGGGGACGATCTCCGCCCCGGCCCGCCGGAGCAGCGGAAGCATGCGCGTGCTCGTCGGGTCTTCCACGGCCAGCACGACGCGCCTGCCCCGGTCGCGCACCAGGGCCTCGACGACGAGGCTGATCCCCTGGGCCACCCCTGTCATGATCACCAGATCGTCCGGTGAGGCGTCGGCCGCGCGCACCCGGCCGAGGTACGCGGCGAGCTCGCGGCGCAGGGCCGGCACGCCGCCGGGGTCGCCGTAGTCGAGCCCGTCGTTGGGCAGCGTGGCCAGCACGTGCCGGACGGCGGCCAGCCATGCCTGCCGGGGAAACAGGCCGAGGTCCGGCGACGTGGGCCGATGGTCATAGTGGGGCCGGCCGGCCTCCCGCCGGTCTCCCTGCCGCTCGGGGGCGGCCTGCCGCCCGGCCCCCGCCGCCAGCCCTGCCGCCACGCCTGCCCCGACCCTGGCCGCGACCCTCGTGCCCGCGCCCGTTCTCGATTCGAGCAGCCCCTCGGCCACGAGCTGCTCGTACGCCTCGACCACGACGCCGCGCGACAGGCCGAGATCGCGGGCGAGGTCGCGGGTCGCGGGAAGACGGGCGCCGGGGACGAGCCGCCCGGACCGGACCGCCTCGCGCAGCTCGCGGGCGATCTGCCCGGCGAGCCCGCCCGCGGCCCTGTCGACCACGAGATGAAGATCGGCCATTGGTCCACTCTAACGGCGGCCGATTGGACCAGCAGTAAGGACCAAGCCGTCCCTAGCATCCCTCGCATGAACACTCATGTGGCCGGAGCCGCGGGTGCGATGTTCCTCGTGGGGACGTTGGCGGCGGTCTCCGGCGTCATCGAGGACTATCCGGTCTATGGAGGGCAGGCGGTCCGCTACGCCCTCGCCGCCGTGGTCATGCTCGCCGTCGCCCGGGCGCGCGGGCTCGGCCACGTACGGCTCCGCCCGCGTCAGTGGGGGTTGCTCGTCGCGATAGCCCTGACGGGGCTCCTGCTGTTCAACCTCTGCGTGGTCGAGGCGAACCGCGCGGCCGGGCCCGCGCTGCCCGGCATCGTCCTCGGCACGGTGCCGCTGGCGCTCGCCCTGGTGGGCCCGATCTTCACCGGCGCCCGGCCCTCCCCGCGCGTCGTGGCCGCGGGTCTGGTGGTGGTCGCCGGGGCCACTCTGGCGACCGGCGCCGGCAGCGGGAACCTGCCCGGGCTGCTGTGGTCGCTGGGCGCCCTGGTCTGCGAGCTGTGCTTCTCGCTGCTGGCGCTGCCGCTGCTGCCGCTGATCGGCCCTCTCAGGCTGTCGGCGTGGACGGCCGCGCTGTCGGTGCCGTTCCTGCTGGTCACCGGCCTCGTCCTGGACGGCCGTGACGTGCTGCGCGTCCCGACCGCCGCGGAGGCGGGTGGTCTCGCCTACCTCGCGCTGGTGGTGACGACCGTGGCGTTCTTCCTGTGGTATCGCTCACTGCCTCACCTGGGCCCGGACCGGGCCGGGCTGTTCGCCGGGGTGGTTCCCGTCGGGGCGCTCACGACGGCCGCCCTGCTAGGGATCGCCGTCCCTTCTGCGGCCGACCTGGCCGGAGCGGCCCTCGTGATCAGCGGGATCGCCCTCGGGCTCCGGTCACCCGCTCGGGGTGCTCGGCGTGCTCGGTCTCCTCGGTCTGCTCGGGGCCCCGCTCGGCCGGCGGCGGCTCCTCGCTCGGCGTCCGCCGCCTCCCGGGAGGGGTCCACCAGGTGATCTCGCCCTCCTTCACCTGCCGCAACACGAGCGTCAGCAGCGACACCGCCAGGCCCACGAGAATGCCGATCGCGAAGACGACCATGACCCATACTTCGCCATGCATGGCCCCTCCTCTCCCTGTCCCCTGTGTTATTTATCCCCATTTATGATCGAATATCCGGTTTGAAGTTGTTCAAAACGGACGCATGGCCCGGGCATGATGACCATCGCCCGCGAGCCGTACGCTGTGCAAAGACCATGGGCGGTCCGCGGGACGGGCACGCCCGACCAGGCAGACCACGAGGAACCGAGGACGATGCCGGAGTTCGACTACACCGACCTGCTCCCGCTTGGACCGGACGAGACGGAGTACCGCCTGATCACCAGCGAGGGGGTGCGGGTCACCGAGGCCGCCGGGCGCAGGTTCCTGGAGGTCGAGCCGGAGGCCCTGCGGCTGCTAACCGAGACCGCGATCCACGACATCTCGCACTACCTGCGGGCCTCCCACCTGGCCCAGCTCCGCAAGATCGTCGATGACCCCGAGTCGAGCGGCAACGACCGCTTCGTCGCCCTCGACCTGCTCAAGAACGCGAGCATCTCGGCCGGCGGCGTGCTGCCGATGTGCCAGGACACCGGCACCGCGATCGTCATGGGCAAGCGCGGCAGGCACGTGCTGACCGACGGGCGCGACGCCGAGCACCTCAGCCGCGGCGTCTACGACGCCTACACCAAGCTCAACCTGCGCTACTCGCAGATGGCCCCGCTGACCATGTGGGACGAGAAGAACACCGGCTCCAACCTGCCGGCCCAGATCGAGCTGTACGCCGAGGACCCCAACGGCCACCCGGACGAGTACAAGTTCCTGTTCATGGCCAAGGGCGGCGGCTCGGCCAACAAGTCGTTCCTCTACCAGGAGACCAAGGCGGTGCTCAACGAGAAGCGCATGCTCGCCTTCCTGGAGGAGAAGATCCGCTCGCTCGGCACCGCCGCCTGCCCGCCGTACCACCTGGCGATCGTCGTGGGCGGCACCAGCGCGGAGTACGCCCTGAAGACCGCGAAGTACGCCTCGGCCCGCTATCTCGACTCCATCCCCACCGAGGGCTCCCCGAGCGGGCACGGCTTCCGCGACCTGGAGATGGAGAAGAAGGTCTTCGAGCTGACCCAGAAGCTGGGCATCGGCGCGCAGTTCGGCGGCAAGTACTTCTGCCACGACGTACGCGTCATCCGGCTGCCCAGGCACGGCGCGTCGTGCCCGGTCGCCATCGCGGTGAGCTGCAGCGCCGACCGGCAGGCGCTCGCGAAGATCACGCCGGAGGGCGTCTTCCTCGAACAGCTGGAGACCGACCCTGCCCGCTTCCTGCCGGACACGACCGACGAGCACCTCGGCGGCGACGTCGTCAGCATCGACCTCAACCGCCCGATGCCGGAGATCCTCGCCGAGCTGAGCAAGTATCCGGTGAAGACCCGGCTGTCGCTCACCGGCCCCCTCGTCGTGGCCCGCGACATCGCCCACGCGAAGATCGCCGAGCGGCTCGACGCCGGCGAGGACATGCCGCAGTACATGAAGGACCACGCCGTCTACTACGCCGGCCCGGCCAAGACCCCCGAGGGCTACGCGTCCGGCTCCTTCGGCCCCACCACCGCCGGGCGGATGGACTCGTACGTCGAACGCTTCCAGGCCGCGGGCGGCTCGATGGTGATGCTGGCCAAGGGCAACCGGTCGAAGCAGGTGACCGAGGCGTGCCAGAAGTACGGCGGCTTCTATCTCGGCTCGATCGGCGGCCCGGCCGCCCGGCTCGCCCAGGACTGCATCAAGAAGGTCGAGGTCCTGGAATATCCGGAGCTGGGAATGGAGGCGGTCTGGAAGATCGAAGTCGTGGACTTCCCCGCCTTCATCGTCGTCGACGACAAGGGTGACGATTTCTTCGCCGACACCACCGGTCCCGTCCTTACCATCGGAAGGCGCTGATCTGCGGGGAGGTTGTCAGGATCTTTGACAGAAGATCTCAACAATTTCCCGGCATGGTCTCTACAGGTCGCACTGCACAAATCGGTAAGCTGCCACCCATGCGTGCGCCGTCCGGATACTTGCTAGCCGCGCGCTATCGGCTGATCGAGCCGGTCGGGCGCGGCGGGATGGGCACTGTGTGGCGCGCGCGTGACGAGCTGCTCGACCGCGAAGTGGCTGTCAAGGAGGTGCGGCTCCCGCTGGTCCTCGACGAGGAGCTGCGGGCGGAGCTGTGCGCGCGCACCGAACGCGAGGGCCGGGCGACCGCCATGGTCGCCCATCCCTCGGTCATCACGGTCTTCGACGTCATCACCGAGGACGACCGCCCCTGGATCGTGATGGAGCTGCTCAGGGCGCGGTCGCTGGAGGAGCTCATCCGCCAGGAGGGCCCGCTGCCGCCGCGCCGGGTGGCCGACATCGGCCGGCAGGTGCTCGGCGCGCTGCGCGCCGTCCACGCCAAGGGCATCCTGCACCGCGACGTGAAGCCCAGCAACGTGCTGGTGACCGACGACGACCGGGCGGTGCTGACCGACTTCGGGCTGGCCGCCCTGGAGGGCGACGCCTCCATCACCCAGGCCGGGATCGTCCTCGGCTCCGCCGGATACATCGCCCCGGAACGCGTCCTCGGCGACAAGGCGAGCCCGGCGGCCGACCTGTGGTCGCTGGGCGCCACCCTCTACACCGCCGTCGAAGGCCGCGGCCTGCACGGCCGCCGTACGGCGGCGGCCGCGCTCGCGGCGCTGACCAGCGGCGCTCCGATCCCCATGGAGAAGGCGGGCCCGCTCGCCCCTGTCCTGCGCGGCCTGCTCCAGATCGACCCCGCGGCCCGGCTCGACGGAGTCCGCGCGGCCCACGCCCTGTCCAGGATCGCGGCCGGAGGCACGGCCGACGACCCCTTCGCCTCCCCGTTCCGCACCGGCCGGCCCACGCCGCCGCCCACCGCCCCGCAGCCCACCGCCCCCGAGACCCGCAAGCCGCCGCAGCGCAGCCAGCGGGGACAGCACCGGGCCGAGTCGCGCCCCGCGCCCAAGGTCACCCCGCGCGACCGCGACTCCGGGCCCCACCGCCAGCAGTGGCCGTACGGCCAGCCGCACCGGCCCGGGGAGCACGTGCAGCCGCAGGCGTACGATCCGTACGCCTCGGGGCGGTACGACCTGCACGGCCCGCACGGGCAGTCCGGACAGTACGGCCAGTTCGGTCAGAGCGGTCAGCTCCGGCACAGCGGATCCACCGGGTCCCACAGCGGCCCGTACGGCGGCTCACATGGGGGCTCACACGGGGGCTCGCACAGCGGTCCGCACGGCGGTTTCTATGGGGGCTCACACGGGGGCGCGTACAGCGGCCCTCACCAGCAGTCCGGGCAGCCGCACCAGCGCGGTTATCCGCGTGACTACGGCTACTCGCGGGAGGCGCCGTCCGTGCCGTCCCAGCGGCGGCGGCCGAGCGAGGGCCTGCACCGCAAGCCGTCCGAGCCCGCCTTCCACCAGGTCGTGCGCAGTCCGATGATGCGGCACGTGGCAAAAATGATCAAGCTGCTGCTCCCCCGCCGGTATTGGCCGCGAATCTTCATCAAGTAACCAGAAAGCGATTTCCAAGGCAGAATCGCTATCTTTCTAGATATGCCGGAACAGCACCCTGGGCCACTCGCCGACCGCTATGAGCTGCGCACCCGCATCGGACGGGGGACCATGGGCACCGTCTGGCGAGCGTACGACCGGTCGCTGGGCCGGGAGATCGCGGTCAAGGAGATCCGCCAGGACCCCTCGCTCAGCCCCCGGCAACGGCAAGAGCTGCGCGAACGCATGATGCGCGAGGGCCGCATGGCCGCGCGCGTCAGCCATCCCTCCGTCGCCACCATCCACGACGTCATCGTGTCCGACGGCATCCCGTGGATCATCATGGAGCTCGTCGAGGGGCGCTCGCTGGAACAGGTGATCGACGAAGAGGGCCCGCTGCCGCCGCGTCTGGTCGCGGAGATCGGCTACGACCTGCTCGGCGCGCTCCGCGCCGCCCACGCCCAGGACATCCTGCACCGCGACGTCAAGCCCGCGAACGTGCTGCTGACCGAGACGGGCCGAGTCGTGCTGACCGACTTCGGCATCGCCAAGGCGCTCGGCGACCACGCGCTCACCCAGACCGGCATGGTGATCGGCTCGCCCGGATACACCGCCCCGGAGCGAGCCCGGGGCGAATACACCGGCCCCGAGTCCGACCTGTGGTCACTCGGCGCGACGCTCTACTTCGCCGTCGAGGGACGCCCGGCCTATGAACGCGCGACCGTCGGCGAGACGCTGGCCGCCCTGATGACGGAGGAGGCCGACCCGCCCGCGCAGGCCGGCGCCCTGCGGCCGGTCCTCGACGGGCTGCTCGTGAAGGACCACACCGCGCGCCTCACCCCTGAGCGCGCCGCCGCGATGCTCCGCCTGATCGCCGACACCCCTACGGGCTCCATTCCCGCCGTCCCCCCGGCACCCGCACGCGACGCGACGGCGCGTCCGGACGGCAACGCCTCGGCCGCCCGGCCGGCCGGGGGCAACGTGCCCGAGGACGACGATGACGACGCGAACCGCACAATGGTCGTCCCCCGCCCCACGGCGGCCCCCCGCCTCCCCGCCCCGCCTCCGGGCGGCGCCAGGAACGGCACCACAGGCAACACCGCAGCCAAGCCCGTCGGCAGGCCCGAGCACGCCCCCGAGCGCGTTTCCGGGGCCGCTTCGGGGGCCTATTCCGGGGGCACTTCCGGGAGCGCTTCGGGGAGCGCTTCCGGGGGCGGAGACAGGCACAGCACCACGGTGCCCGGCAGGCTGCCCGGCTCTGGGCCCATGACGCCCCCGCCGCCCGGCCCCGGCTCAGGGAACAGCTTCGGGAGCAGCTTCGGCAATGGCCCGGCGCCAATGCCAGGGCCTCACCCTGGCCCGCAGCCTGGCGCTTTCCCGCCCGGGGCCATGCCGCCCGGTGCCATGCCGCCCGGAGGCGTGCCACATGGGGCCTTACCGCCGGGGGATGGGGTTCCGGGGAAGCCGCCCAGCCTGGGCACGGACCTGTTCGCGATGCAGAGTCCCTCCGGCCCGGACGCCAAGACGCAGGTCCGGGTGCTCGTGACGATGGGAGTCGCGCTTTTCGGCGTCCTCGCGCTGATCCTCCTGGGCGTCTTCATCTTCGCGAAGTGATCGTCGCCCCGGACCTCCGGGCACCGTCGGCCAGATGTCCACGAACTCTGGCCCGGCCTGTCAGTGCTGTTGAGCATCCAGACGCCACCAACTAGGCGACCCGAGCCCTGGCCCGGTCTGTCAGTGCCGTTGAGCGCCCGGATACCGCCGACCACGTGACCCGAGCCCCGACCCGGCCGGGTCCTGCGCTGAGCGTCCAGACGCCACCGACCAGGTGACCCGAGCCCTGGCCCGGCCGATCACCGCGTTCAGCGCCCGGAAACCGCCGACCGGGTGAGGCGAGCTCTGGCCTGGTCGGTCACTGCGCCGGAAGGAACCTCCGGTCCTCGCGAAGCCCGCTCCGCTGGGCCTTCGCTGCGGTCCTCACTCCCTTCCGCTCCGCTCCCTCGCCCCCGCCGAACCGTGGAGGGGGACTGGCGAGTGTTGCGCCGGATGTCCGGACACTGCTAGCAAGGTCACGAATACCTTCGGTGTCCCCCTGGAGTGACCGGTGCGCAAAGGGATCAGCTACGCCGACGCGGTCAAACTGCTCGGGCAGGAGAGCACGGTCGCGAAGATCCTCACCGGCACCCTCGCCGGGGCTGTGCCGGGGTTGTCCTTGCTCGACGTCAAAGACGAGGCGGTACGGCTGGCGGGAGAGGCGACCGGCAAGCTCCGCGACCGTGTGACGGGCCTGAACCGGTACGACCGTACGGCCCGGCTGGAGGCGGCCCAGGCCGTCCTCGTCGTGGCGGCGTTCTTCGAGGCCCTGGACGAGTTGCCGCTGCCATTCGATCCGAAGGAACTCCGCCTCGACCGGGACGAGCAGGCGGCGCTGTCTGGAGCCGGCCCGCAACCAGGCTCGTTCATCCACACCCTGATGACGATCGAGCCGGCCGGTCTGCGCGCCAATCAGTCGTACGCCGTCATGCTCGACTCGATCACCGAGTATTACCGCACGCTCGCGGCGGCGCTGACCGGGTTCGTCTCCGGACTGGCCGTACGCGACCGTCTCGACGCGACCGAGTGGGCACGCGCGAAGACGGCGATCGAGGAGGAGCTGCCCGAGGCCGCGCGCCGAAAGTACGAGGAACTTCACCGGCGGCTGGCTCAGGATGTTCCCGAGTTCGCGTTGTGGCAGGACATGATCTCTCGGCAGCGGGTCGAGACCGGCCTGGCCGAGCTGGAGGCGCTGCTCACCGAGGTCGCCGCCAACACCAGGACACCCGAGCACCGGCATACGCTGTCCCTGGCGCACCGAGCAGCCCTACACCGGCCCATCGCCCAGTCGGGTGAGGTCCCCTCGGGCATGCGCATGCCCACGCTCGTCGAGGCGTACGTGAACCCGGACTTCCGGCTGGCCGAGTACGGCGAGCGGACCGATCCGAGCGCGGAGTGGTGGTGGGCGAAGGCGGAGCAGAGCGACGACATCGTCGGGTTCCTCGCCCGCTACTTCACCTCGCCCGAGGCCACCACGATGCCGCTGGTCGTGCTGGGCCAGCCCGGCGCCGGGAAGTCCGTGCTCACCAAGATCCTGGCTGGTCGCCTGCCGGACGGTGACTTCCTGCCGGTGCGGGTGCCGCTGCGGGAGGTGCCGGCCGACGGGACGATCCAGGAGCAAATCGAATCGGCGGTGCGGAATGCCACCGGCGAGCACCTGAGCTGGCCGGAGCTGGCGCGGTCGGCGGGCGGCGCGCTGCCGGTCGTCATGCTCGACGGGCTGGACGAGCTGCTCCAGGCCACCGGGGTCCATCGTTCCGACTACCTGAGCCAGGTGGCCGAGTTCCAACGTCGAGAAGCCGAGCTTGGTCGCCCGTTGGTCGTGCTCGTGACCACGCGCACGGCCGTCGCCGACCGGATGCGCTTCCCTCCGGGATGCCTGATGATCCGGCTGGAGCCCTTCAAGGAGGAGCAGGTCCGCCGCTGGCTGTCGGTATGGAACACCGCGAACCAGGACTATTTCACCACTCAAGGACTGAAACCGTTGCCGGCCGAGACGGCCCTGGCACATGGTGACCTGGCGTCGCAGCCGCTGCTTCTGCTGATGCTCGCGCTGTACGACGCCGACGCCAACGCCCTGCAACGCGGCGAGACCGGGCTCAGCCAGGCGGAACTGTACGAGCGGCTGCTGACCCGCTTCGCCCGCCGCGAGGTGCGCAAACACCAGCCGGGCCTGCCGGACGCGCAGATCGACCAGGCCGTGGAGACGGAGCTGCGCACGCTGGCCGTCGCGGCGTTCGCGATGTTCAACCGTGGCAGACAGTGGGTCTCCACCGACGACCTCAACAGTGACCTGGCCGCGCTGCTCCCGACTCCGACGGCCCAGACCGCAAGCTTCCAGGCGCCCCTGTCCCGAGCCGACCGGGTGATCGGGAAGTTCTTCTTCGTCCACCAGGCGTCCGCCGAGAGGGACGGCGGCAAACTCCAGACGTACGAGTTCCTGCACGCCACCTTCGGCGAGTATCTGATCGCCCGGATGGTGCGCGACGTGCTGCGGAGCATGGTCGCCCGCGAGAGGGCCGCCACCGACCCGTTCTTCGGCCGCCCACAGCCCGACGACGGGCTGCTGTACGCGCTGCTGTCGTTCGCCGTGCTGACCGAGCGGCAGCCGATCGTGAAATTCCTCCGCGACCTACTCCCTGCCCTCGATCGCGAGCCCACCATCGACCTGCTCGTCCGCCTGCTACACACCGCGGAGACCCGAACGGATCACAGCTACGCCGACTACCGTCCGGAGAAGTCGACGTTCGTCACCCGGTACGCCTACTACACGGCCAATCTGGTGATCCTCGCCTCTCTCACCACCGACGGAATAGCGGCCAGCCGACTATTCCCCCACGACGATTACCCCGCTGGCGCCCGGGCGGCGGAAGGGCCAATGCTGACGGCGGACTACCTCTGGGAATGGAAGTGGCACATCGAGCAAGGTCATCTCTCGCCGGCAGCAAGCTCGTTAGCCGAGGCGTGGCGGCACACGGAAGAAGTGCGGAGGACAGTCGAGGAGATCATTCGGGGTCTGCGGAGGGCCTACCGGTCGGATCCGGAGGGGGTCGCGACGGTCTTCCGGGAGGTGACGGGAGAAGAGCTGCCCGAGGAGGTCACAGGCGGGGCCGCGGATGAGAGTGCCCGTTCGGAGGGCGGGGATCCGGGCAGGAACGATGCGATTGACGAGAGGCTGTAGGACTGAGACATGGACGAATATCGCATCGAGCACGACTCCATGGGCGAGGTCCGGGTGCCCGCCCGTGCGAAGTGGCGGGCCCAGACCCAGCGGGCGGTGGAGAACTTCCCGGTGTCCGGCCGGGGGCTTGAGCCGGCGCACATCGCGGCGCTCGCCCGCATCAAGGCGGCCTGCGCGAAGGTCAACGCCGAGTACGGCGTCATCGACAAGGACATGGCACAGGCCATCCAGGAGGCGGCCGAGGAGGTCGCCGAGGGCAAATGGGACGACCAGTTCCCCGTGGACGTCTTCCAGACCGGCTCGGGCACCTCGTCCAACATGAACATGAACGAGGTCATCGCCACGCTGGCGCAGGAGCGGCTCGGCCGGCCCGTCCACCCCAACGACCACGTCAACGCCGCCCAGTCGTCCAACGACGTCTTCCCGTCGTCCATCCACGTCGCCGCGACGTACGGCGTGGTGCACGAGCTGACCCCGGCCCTGGAGCACCTGGCGACCGCGCTGGAGGAGAAGGCGACGGAGTTCGCCGACGTGGTGAAGGCGGGCCGCACCCACCTGATGGACGCGACGCCGGTCACGCTCGGCCAGGAGTTCGGCGGCTACTCCACCCAGATCGAGCTGGCGCTCGAACGGCTCCAGGCGACGCTGCCGCGCCTGGCCGAGCTGCCGCTGGGCGGCACGGCCGTGGGCACCGGCGTCAACGTGCCGGGACCGGGCTGGGCGCAGGCGGTGATCGCCGAGCTGAGCCGGACGACCGGCCTGCCGTTCACCGAGGCCAGGGACCACTTCGAGGCGCAGGGCGCGCGTGACGGCGTGGTCGAGCTGTCGGGCATGCTCAAGGTGATCGCCGTCTCGCTCAACAAGATCGCGAACGACCTGCGCTGGATGGGGTCGGGCCCGCGCGCCGGGCTGGGCGAGATCAACCTGCCCGACCTGCAGCCGGGGTCGTCGATCATGCCGGGGAAGGTCAACCCGGTGATCCCGGAGGCCGTCACGATGGTGGCCGCGCAGGTCGTGGGCAACGACGCGGCGATCACGATGGCCGGGGCCTCGGGGGCGTTCGAGCTCAACGTGATGCTGCCGGTGATGGCGCGCAACGTGCTGGAGTCGATCCGGCTGCTGGCCAACGTGTCGCGGCTGCTCGCCGACCGGTGCGTCAGCGGGATCACCGCCAACGTGGAGCGCCTGCGCGAGTACGCCGAGTCGTCGCCGTCGATCGTCACCCCGCTCAACCGGTACGTGGGGTACGAGGAGGCAGCCAAGATCGCCAAGCAGGCGTTGAAGGAGCGCAAGACGATCCGGGAGGTCGTCATCGAGCGCGGCCACGTGGCGAACGGCACGCTGACCGAGGAGCAGCTCGACCGGGCGCTGGACGTGCTGTCCATGACCCGCCCCACATAGGAGGGAGCGCATCTATGTCGTCGTCCGCCATGTGCCGGGAAGAGCGCGGTTTCTATCGTGAGGCAGCATGAGCCTTGAAGGACGTACGGCCCTCGTCACCGGCGCGGGGAGCGGCATCGGACGGGCGTGTGCCCGGCGCCTGGCCGCCGAGGGCGCGCACGTCGTCGTCGCCGACATCAACGCCGAGGCCGCGAGCAAGGTGGCCGCCGAGATCGGCGGCACGCCGGTGGCCGTCGACCTGTCCGATCCGGAGTTCCTGGTGGCCTGGCGGGGCCAGCTCCCGCCCTCGCCGCACACGCACCTGCGCGCCGACATCGTCGTGAACAACGCGGGGTTCCAGCACGTGGCCCCGATCGAGGAGTTCCCGCCCGAGATCTTCAACAAGATCATGCGGGTGATGGTCGAGGCGCCGTTCCTGCTCGTGCGCGACGTGCTGCCCGGCATGTACGAGCGCGGGTGGGGCCGCATCGTCAACATCTCCTCGGTGCACGGCCTGCGCGCCTCGCCGTTCAAGGCGGCCTACGTGACGGCCAAGCACGCGCTGGAGGGCCTGTCGAAGGTGATCGCCCTCGAAGGGGCGGCCCACGGCGTGACCTCCAACTGCGTCAATCCCGCGTACGTCCGGACGCCGCTGGTGGAGAACCAGATCGCCGACCAGGCGCGCACCCACGGGATCAGCGAGGACGATGTGGTCGAGCAGATCATGCTCGCCCCCGCGGCGATCAAGCGGCTGGTCGAGCCGGACGAGGTGGCCGAGCTGGTCGCCTACCTGTGCGGGCCGCAGGGATCGTTCGTCACCGGCGTCTCGATTCCCATCGACGGAGGATGGAGCGCGCGCTGACCACATCGTCTCCCAAGAACGCGACGGCTCCGGCGAGCGGCGCGCACGCCTATCTCGACCTGCTCGCCCGGGAGGCGTCGGCGGTCGAGTTCGAGGGCCCGATCCTGCAGGCCAGGGCGGCCGGGGCCGACTCGGCCACGCTGGAGGAGCTGGAGCGGGCCAAGGTCGCGGCGCTCCAGGTGCGGGCCGTGCTGCGCCGGCGGGCCAAGCGGGAGGCGGAGCTGTCGGCGCTGTTCGACACCGCCAGCGACCTGGCCGGGCTGCGCGATCTCGACGCGGTGCTGCAGGCCATCGTGCACCGATCCAGGCAGCTGCTCGCGACCGACATCGCGTACATGACGCTGAACGACCCCGAGCGCGGCGACACCTACATGCGGGTGACCGACGGGTCGATCTCGGCCAGCTTCCGGCGGCTGCGGCTGCCGATGGGCGCCGGGCTGGGCGGGCTGGTGGCGCAGAGCGGCACGCCGTACAACACGGCGGACTACTTCGCCGACCCCAGGTTCCGGCACACGAACACGATCGACGTGGCCGTCCACGAGGAGGGCCTGGTGGCGATCCTCGGGGTGCCGCTGCGACTCGGCACGCAGGTCATCGGCGTGCTGTTCGCGGCCAACCGCAGCGCCAGGCCGTTCGCGCAGGAGGAGGTGGCGCTGCTGTGCTCGCTGGCGGCGCACGCCGCCGTGGCCATCGACACCGCCCGGCTGCTGCAGGAGACCCGGGCCGCGCTGGGCGAGCTGAGCGAGGCGAACACGCTGATCAGGGCGCACAGCGAGTCGATCGAGCGGGCCGCGGACGCGCACGACCGGATGACCGGCCTCGTGCTGCGCGGCGGCGGGGTCGAGGACGTCGCGGCGGTCGTCACCGAGGTGCTGGGCGGCCGGCTGACCGTGCTCGACGACGAGGGCCGCCCCCTCGTGGGCGAGTCCCGCGACCTCGACACGGGCGTCTTCGACGCCGCGCAGTCGTCGCGGGCGCTGGGCCGCACGGTCAAGCGCGGCGACGCGTACGTCGCGTCGGTGGACGTGGGGGCGGCGCCGCTGTGCACGCTGGTGCTGCGGACCGACCACCTGGTGTCCGACACCGACCAGCGGATCCTGGAGCGTGCCGCGATCGTCACCGCGCTGCTGCTGCTGTTCCGCCGCAGCGTCGCCGAGGCGGAGGGGCGGGTGCGCGGCGAGCTGCTCGACGACCTGGTGTCCCGGCCGGAGCTGCGCGGGCTGGACGACCGGGCGCGGCGGCTCGGCATCCATCTCGACGCGCCGCACGTGCTGGTCGTGGCGCGGCACGACGGGCAGCGGGAGCGCGGCGCGTTCTGGGCGTCGTCGCAGGCGACGCTGGCGCACGGCCTCGCCACAACCAGGGGCGACGAGGTCGTGCTGCTGCTGCCCGGCGACCGGCCGGGCGCGCTGGCCCGGCGCGTCGCGGCGGAGCTGAGCGCCTCTCTCGGCCGCCCGGCGACGGCGGGAGCCGCGATGGCCACGGGTCCGGCGACGGCGGTGGCGTCCGCCTACGCCGAGGCCCGCCGCTGCGCCGGGGCCCTGGTCGCGCTGGGCCGTACGGGTGACGGCGCGAGCGCCGGGGAGCTGGGCTTCGTCGGCCTGCTCGTGGGCGAGCGGCGCGAGGTGTCCGGCTTCCTCGCGGGCGCGCTCGGGCCGGTGCTCGACTATGACGCGCGCCGGGGAACCGCCCTGGTCAAGACCCTCAACGCCTACTTCGGCACGGGCGGCTCGCTGTCGCGTACGGCCGAGGCCCTGCACATCCACGTGAACACGGTGACCCAGCGGCTCGACCGGGTGGGGCAGCTGCTCGGCGACGACTGGCAGGAACCGGAGCGGGCCCTGGAGATCCAGCTCGCCCTGCGGCTCCACCGGCTGCGCACCCACATGCCGGACGCCTGAGGTGTGTGGCGGCACCCCATAGGAGTGACCTCGGTCACTGCATACCGTGTGCGGAACCCCCATCGGAGGAGTTCCCATGGCAAACACCCCCCCTGCACGGATCGGAAAGGTGGTCGGGGCCAGCCTGATCGGCACCACCATCGAGTGGTACGACTTCTTCCTTTACGGCTCGGCCGCCGCCCTGGTGTTCAACAAGCTGTTCTTCCCCACCGAGGACGAGCTGACCGGCACCCTCCTGGCGTTCCTCACCTATGCCGTCGGCTTCGTCGCCCGGCCACTCGGCGGGCTGGTCTTCGGCCACTACGGCGACCGGCTCGGCCGCAAGCGGCTGCTGGTCATCAGCCTGCTCATGATGGGCGGCTCGACGTTCCTCATCGGCTGCATGCCGACGTACGCCGCGCTCGGCGCCGGCGCGCCGTTGCTGCTGACCGTGCTCCGTCTGGTGCAGGGCTTCGCCCTCGGCGGCGAGTGGGGCGGCGCGGTGCTGCTGGTCTCCGAGCACGGCGACGCCCGCAACCGCGGTTTCTGGGCGTCCTGGCCGCAGGCCGGCGCTCCCGGTGGCAACCTGATCGCCACCGGTGTGCTGGCGCTGCTCGCCGCGGTGCAGTCCGAGGAGGCCTTCCTCGCCTGGGGCTGGCGGATCGCGTTCCTGCTGTCCGGCGTCCTTGTGCTTATCGGCCTGTGGATCAGGCTCACGGTCACCGAGTCTCCGGTGTTCCAGCAGGCGCTGGAGCGGCAGGAGGCCGCGCCGAAGGCCCCCATCGTCGGCGTGGTGCGCCACCACTGGCGCGACGTGCTGGTCGCGATGGGCGCCCGGATGGCCGAGAACGTCTCCTATTACGTGATCACCGCGTTCGTCCTCGTCTACGGCACCACGGCGGCGGGCCTGCCCAAGGGCACCGTGCTCAACGCCGTGCTGATCGGCTCGGCGATCCACTTCGTCACGATCCCGCTGTGGGGCGCGCTGTCGGACCGGATCGGCCGCAAGCCGGTCTATCTTCTCGGCGCCGCCGGCGTCGGGCTGTGGGCCTTCGCGTTCTTCCCGCTGATCGACACCAAGAGCTTCTTCCTGGTCACCGTGGCGGTGACGATCGGCCTGGTGCTGCACGGCGCGATGTACGGCCCGCAGGCGGCGTTCTTCTCCGAGCTGTTCGCCACCCGGATGCGCTACTCGGGCGTGTCGATCGGCTACCAGCTCGCCTCGATCGCGGCGGGCGGCGTGGCCCCGCTGATCGCGGTCGCCCTGCTCGACGCGTACGGGTCGAGCGTGCCGGTGTCCGTCTACGTGGTGGCGGCGGCGGTCCTCACGATCATCGCGGTGGTCGCCTCCAGGGAGACCCGCGACCGCGACCTGTCGGCCATCCAGCCGACCTCGGGCGCCGCCCACGCCGCCGCGATCGTGAAGGAGGCCTGATGAAGGCCCTGGTCGCCCTCGCGCTGGCCCTCCCCCTGGCCGTCGCCGCCCCGGCGGAGGCCACCCCATCGCACGCCTCAGCGTGCCCGAAGGTGATCGTGCCGGGCGCGCAGAAGCAGGTGATCGCCTGCCTCGACGACCTGACCACGAAGGGCACCCTGGTCTCCGGGCACACCGACCAGTCGGACTGGTCGGGCCTCAACTCGCCCGGCGCCGTCAACCCCAGCGGGGTGCCCGGCATGCAGATCGACGGCTACTTCCCCGACACCTCCACGGGCGACACCAACCACGGCTGGAACCACGACGCGCAGTTCGTGATCCGGCTGCCGAAGACGTGGAACGGCGGCCTGGTCGTCGCGGGGTCGCCCGGCAACCGGGAGACCTACGCCAACGACTTCACGATCTCCGACTGGGCGCTGGCCAAGGGCTACGCGTACGCCGCGACCGACAAGGGCAACACCGGCGTCGAGTTCTACCGCGACGGCGCGCGGCCCGGCGACGCGGTCGCCGAGTGGAACCACCGGGTCAGCGAGCTGGCGGTCGCCGCCAAGGCCGTCGTCAAGCAGCGGTACGGCAGGCCGGCCCGCACGACGATCGCGGCCGGGCAGTCCAACGGCGGCTACCTGGTCCGCTGGCAGATCGAGAACCGTCCCGACCTGTTCGACGGCGGCGTCGACTGGGAGGGCACGCTCTTCACCACCGACGGGCCCAACCTGCTGACGTTCCTGCCGCCCGCGCTGCGCGCGTACGCGAAGGGCGACAGCGCAGGGGTGGCGGCGGCGGGCTTCGCGCCGGAGTCCGACTTCCTGTGGCCGTTCCACTACCAGTACTACTGGGACCTCACCCAGCGCCTCTACCGCGAGGAGTTCGATCCCTCCTACGACGGCGACGCCGAGGCCGGCACGCCGTTCTGCGCGTCCGGCACGCCCGGCTGCGACACCGACTACGACTACGCCTCCCGGCCCGCCGCGGTGAAGCAGGCGATGGCGCGGGTGAGCCTCACCGGGAAGATCAAGCGGCCGCTGGTCATCGTGCACGGCACCCTGGACACGCTGCTGCCGATCCGGAAGGATTCCGACGTCTACGCCAAGATGATCGGTGATCGGCACCGCGACCGGCTGATGCGCTACTACCGCTTCGAGGGCGGCAACCACGTCGACAGCCTCTACCCGTCGTTCCCGGACCGGCTGCGGCCGCTGCTGCCGTGCTTCCGCAGCGCGTTCACCGCGCTGGAGAAGTGGATCGGCACGGGCACCCCGCCGCCCCCGAACGCCACCCTGCCTCGCCCGGCCTCGGGCGACCTTGAGAACACCTGCACATTGGGAGCGACACCATGACCCAACCCATATCCGCCGAGCGCGTCAGCACGTCCCGGCTGACCCTCAACGTCCTGTCCGTTCCGGGCTCGGCGGGTGACCCTGTGGTGTTCGTCCACGGCAACGTCTCCTCCAGCGCGTTCTGGCGGTCGACGATGACCGCGATCGCGGCCGAGGGCTTCCGTCCGTACGCGGTGGACCTGCGCGGCTTCGGCGACACCGACCCCGAGCCGGTGGACGCGAGCCGCGGCGTGCGCGACTACTCCGACGACGTGCTCGCGCTGCTCGACCGGATCGGTCCCGCGCACCTCGTGGGCTGGAGCCTCGGCGGCGGAGTCGTCATGCAGGCCCTGCGCGACCGGCCCGACGTGGTCCGCAGCGCCGTCCTGGTCAACCCCGTCTCGCCGTACGGCTTCGGCGGCACCACGGGCCCGGACGGCGTGCTCACCAGCCCCGACGGCGCGGGCTCCGGCGGCGGCGCGGCCAACCCCGAGTTCGTGGCCGCGCTCCGGGCGGGCGACCGGTCCGCCGACTCCCCCGTCTCGCCCCGGAACGTGCTGCGTGCCACGTACGTCGCCGCCGGGACCGACCTGGGCGAGGAGGAGGACGCGTTCGTGGAGTCGATGCTGTCCACCCGCATCGGCGACGACCACTACCCGGGCGACTCGGCGGCCTCGGACGCCTGGCCGAACGTCGCCCCGGGCAAGCGGGGCGTGCTGAACACGATCGCGCCGACCAACTTCCGGATCGACGACCTGCACGAGATCGACCCGAAGCCGCCCATCCTGTGGATCAGGGGCGACCAGGACGTGATCGTCTCCGACACGTCGCTGTTCGACCTCGCCCACCTGGGCGCGATCGGCGCCGTGCCCGGCTGGGACGGCACGCCCGCGCAGCCCATGGTGGCCCAGACGCGGGCCGTGCTGGACCGCTACGGCGACTACCGGGAGGTCGTCATCGAGGGCGCCGGCCACGGCCCGCACCTCGACAGGCCCGAGGAGTTCCGCGCGGCCCTCCTCGACCACCTGCGCGCATAGACAGCGCGGACAGCTACCGGCGGTCGCGCAGGACGCGGACGGCGATGCGCCGCAGCAGTGAGGGAGCCTGCGGCGACGCCCCGGCGGGCAGGACGTGCACCTGCCCGCCGCGGCGCACCGTCAGCCCGAACAGCAGGTCCACGTCCTTCTGGTCGACGCGGAGCGCGGGCCGCCACGACCCCGGGCCGAGGCAGTCGTCCCCGCCGATCCGGCTGACCGGCACCCGCGCGACGAGCTGACCGGCCACCCGGCCGGGTATCCCCGGCTCGACCAGCGCGGGCACGACCATGCTGCGCCCGCGCCCGTCCTGCTCGCGCAGCACCAGCTCGGTCGGCGGCCCCCCGCTCGGCGGCACGTACGGCACGGGCACGACGACGAAGACGTGCCCCTCCTGCCTGGCGACGGAGGCGCGCGACGAGACCAGCGCGATCGACTCGGGGAACGACTTCGGCTCCACGCAGACGCCCAGCTCGCCGCGCTCGGACCAGCACGGCACGACGAGCCGTTTCGGCTCGCCGGCGAGCGCGCCCGCGCAGCTCATCGGCAGGGCGGGGCGGGCCACCCGGGTGCGGCCCGTGTGCACGCCCCGCATGCGCACGTGGATCTCCCACAGCCCGGCGGGCAGCGGCCGCCCGAGGGCCGCCACGCCGGCGTCGAGGCGGGCCTGGCCGTTCACCCACACGCGCACCTGGCCGCCGTGCTCCTGGTCGCCGAGGCTCGCACGGCCCACCGAGCAGGTGACCGGCAGCGAGTGGACCACCCCGGTCTCCGCGTGGCGTACGCAGACCTCCACGCGGGCCCTGCGCACCGCGTCGGTCACGTCGGCGCCCTCGTCGTCGAGCAGGCCGTCGAGCAGGCCCTCGACCCCGGGCGGCGGGGTCCACAGCAGCCGGTCGCCCCGCTGCCGCAGCCAGAGCGGGGCGCCCCCGGCCCGCAGGATCTCCACGCTCAGGTCGAGCATCAGCACGCCCTGGTCCCAGCGCAGCTCCCGCAGCTCCGCGCTGAGCTTGGCGCCCCGGGACGCCTCCGCGAGCGCGACCAGCGCGTCGAGGCGGTCGAGGCGCAGCAGCGCCGCACGGGCGCGCAGGTGCGCGGGCAGATGAGTGTCGAGCGCGGCGGGAAAACGGTCGAGGGTGAAGCGGCGCAGGAACGAGAAGAGGATCATGCGCTCGTCGGGCTCGGCGGCGAGGAACCGCGCCCCCGCGAGACGGCGCAGCCCGAGCGTCTTGTACCAGTGGGCCTGGATGCGCTCCCGCTGCGGGCCCGGCTCGGTGTAGGCGTCCACCACGTCGAAGATCGCGTTGAGTCCGTCGAAGAGCGCCTCGGCGTCCGGCGTCTCCTCCTCCGCCGTGCCCGGCGACGGCGGGCCCAGGTGGCAGCAGATCTCGTCGGACAGCACGGCGATCACCTTCGCGGCGAGGTACGCCCTGGTCACGAACGCCTGCTCGGACAGCGGCCGGTCGGCGAAGCGGAGCTGGCAGGTCTCCAGGAAGTCGCGGCTGAACAGCTTGTGCGCCGTCGGCAGCGCGAGCAGGTGGTCGCGCAGCACGTCGGCCCGGTCCCGGTCGCGGGAGAACGCGGCCGGCGGCGGCCCCTGGTCGGCGAGCCTGCCGATCAGCACGTCGGCGTCGGTGTCCACGGCCCTGTCGTACATCCGCTCCAGGGCGTCCGGCTCCAGCCGGTCGTACTGGCCGATCAGGTAGACGTACTCGCCGCGGGCCACCGACAGGCCGACGTTGCGCCCGCGCGCGGGCGAACCACTGTGGTCGAGGTGCAGGACCCGCACGTTGTCGCGTTGCTCGGCGATGGCGTCGAGCCGCCTGCGGGTCCCGTCCGTCGATCCGTCGTCGGCGAAGACGACCTCGTACTCATCCGGCGGCAGCGACTGCTCCAGCACCGAGCGCACGGACGCGCCGAAGGCGTCGTTCGACAGCCCGGGGTTGGACACGGGCATAACCACGCTGACCTTCACACCCATGAGGCCAAGCGTGCAGTGCGAGCCCCGCCGTACGCGCGGGCTTGCCGAAAGGTCGAGAAACCCTGACCAGAGTTTCGCGGTCAGTACCAGCCGGTCGACTGGGAGTGCGCCCAGGCGCCGCAGGGCGTCTTGTAGCGGCCGGCGATGTAGCCGAGACCCCATTTGATCTGGGTCGCGGGGTTCGTCTGCCAGTCGGAGCCCGCGCTCGCCATCTTGCTGCCGGGGAGCGCCTGGGGGATGCCGTAGGCACCGCTGTAGCGGTTCATGGCCCGCTCGTTCCAGTGGCTCTCCCTGTCCCACAGCTTCTCCAGGCAGCCCCACTCGCCGCCCCAGCCGCGCGCCTCGGCCATCTGCTTGCCGAGCGCCTTGTTGCTGCCGGGGTCGGGCGTGGAGCCGGGCGGGAAGTTGGCTGGGCTGAAACCACCGCCGCCGGGGGCCTTCTCGGCGATCTCGACCGGGTCGAGGCCCTTCTTCCGGTCGTCGCGGGTGCTTTCCAGCCGCTCCTTGCGCAGCGCCTGGACCGCCTGCTCCTTGAGGATGTCGGTCTCGGGATCGGGCGCGTTCGGGTCGAGCGCGAGGAAGCTGTCCGGGTCCAGCACCTGCTTGGGCGCGTTGCTGTGCTCGATCGAGGTGCGGACGACGAAGGCCGTCCCGCCGGCGAGCACGGCCAGGCTGACGGCGAGGATCGCCATCCCCTTGGGGGTCAGCCGGCCCGACCCCGAGCGGCCGCCGGTTCCCCGCCGCGGGCGGGCGGCGCGGGGACGATCCTTCAACTGCTGACCAGAGCTCACGGCTTATGAGCTTGCCCTGTGGTGGGGGGTGCTCCGCAACCGAATCGTGGTACCTGTTTGGTGACGTCTTGACTCGATGGCCGATCACATGGACTTTCCCCAACAATGTGATTTTAATCACACTTTGCGCCACAGGGAGGGGCATGGGTGCCCGCGCACCAGCCTGCTCCCGCTTCTTGATGATGAGGTGCTGACGGTGTCACAGGGCTGTGACAAATAGGGAAATGGTGAGGTTCGCACCATAATGACCGAGTGGCAGGCATCCTCCTGGTCGAAGACGACCCCTCGGTCCGCGCCGGACTCGAGCTCGCGCTCACCCGGCAGGGCCACTCGGTGACCGCGTACGCCACGGGCGAGGAGGCCCTCGAACACGTACGCTCCCGCCGCCCCGAGATCGCGATCCTCGACGTCATGCTCCCCGGCATCGACGGAGTCGAGGTGTGCCGCCGCATCCGCAGACTCGATCCGCTGCCGATCATCCTGCTCACGGCCAGAGGCGACGACCTCGACGTGGTGGTGGGGCTGGAGGCCGGCGCGGACGACTACGTCGTCAAGCCCGTCGAACCGCGGGTGCTGGACGCTCGTATCCGCGCCGTACTGCGCCGGCTGGAGTCCGCCTCGCCCGACCGCCTCACCTTCGGCGACCTCGTGATCGACCGCGGAGCCCTCAAGGTGAGCCTTTCGGGCAAGGAGATCCACCTCACCCCGACCGAGCTGCGTCTGCTCCTCGAACTGGTCCGCCACCCCGGCCAGGTGCTCAACCGCCGCTATCTCCTGCGCGCCGTGTGGGACCACACGCACGTGGCGGACTCGCGGCTGGTCGACGCGTGCGTGCAGCGCATCCGCGCCAAGATCGAGCCGGTGCCCGCCGACCCCGTCTACATCCACACGGTGCGCGGCTTCGGATACCGCTTCAGCCCGCCATGACCCCGACATGAGCTGGGTGCCCACCGGGTTGCAGGCCCGGCTGGTGATCACCTTCCTGCTGGTGGCGGTCACGGCGTCCGCCATGGTGGCGGGCCTGGGCTACCAGATCATCCGCCGGGGCATGCTCGACCGCGCGGAGCGGACCGCGGTCGCCGACGTACGGGAGACGCTCTCCAAGATCACGCTGCCGATCGGCGCGAGCGACGTGGTCTGGCCGAGCGACACCACCGTCACCGACGAGGACCTCAGCGGGGTCGTGCAGGCGCTGGAGGCGCCGGAGCGCACCGTCATCGTGACCTACGGCGACCACCGCAGCTCCAGCGCCGGCGCCAGGTTCACCATGGCCGACGTGCCCGACCAGCTCCGCTGGCAGGCGGCCCGGCGGCTCGTCTACCAGAGGGTGCTGCTCAGGGACCATCCGTGGCTGATCGTCGCCACGCAGATCCAGCGGGCCACCCGCGACGACATGCTGCGCCCGACCGGCCTGACGGCCTACGTCTTCGTGCCGCTGTCGGACGAGGAGGCCGTGCTGTTCCGCCTCAGGAACGCTCTCGCGCAGGCCGGAGCCATCACACTCGTCCTGGCGCTGACCCTGGCCCTGCTGTCGGCCCGGCGGGTGCTGCTGCCCGTACGGCGGCTGGGCGCGGCCGCCCGCGCCCTCGGCGCAGGTGAGCTGCACGTCCGCCTCCCCGTACGCGGCCGGGACGAGCTGGCGGAGCTGACCGCGACGTTCAACGAGACGGCGGCGGCGCTGGAGGGCAGCGTCTCGGAGCTGCGGACGCTGGAGTCGATGTCGCGGCGGTTCGTCGCGGACGTCTCACACGAGCTGCGCACGCCGCTGACCGCGATGACCGCGGTGACCGACATGCTGTCGGAGGACGCCGACGACCTGCCGGAAGACGCCGGGGAGGCGGTGCGGATCGTCGTCCGCGAGATCGACCGGCTGCGGGTGCTGGTCGAGCACCTCATCGAGATCAGCCGGTTCGACGCGGGCGCCGCGACGCTCCGCCGGGAGACGGTCGACGTGGGCGACACGCTGGCCGACTGCCTGGAGGTGCGGGGCTGGGCCGACCGGGTGAAGCTCACCGTGCCCGTCGGGCTCACGTTCTCGCTGGACGCCCGGAGGTTCGACGTGATCGTCGCCAACCTCGTCGGCAACGCGCTCAACCACGGCGCGCCTCCCGTGGTTGTCGGCGCGCGGGTGGCGGTCGGCGGCGAGCATCACGGGGCGCTCGAAGTGAGCGTGCGCGACCACGGGAGCGGCATCCCCGAGCAGGTGCTTCCCCACGTCTTCGACCGCTTCTACAAGGCCGGCACCGACCGGGCCAGGAGCGTGGGCAGCGGTCTCGGCCTGGCCATCGCCAAGGCCAACGCCGAGTTGCACGGCGGCTCGATCAGGGCCGAACGCTGCGACCCCGGCACCCTCTTCCGCGTCTGGATCCCGAAACCATGAGCCGCGGACGGACCAGGCGTGCGTCCAGGGCCCTGCTCGCGGGCCTGCTCGCGGCACTGCTCATGGTGTCGGCGGCCTGCGGGGTCGCGCCGACCGGGGTGATCGACGCCGGTCCCGCCCCCGTCATCAGCGGCACGCCCACCCTCGTCACGATCTACATGCTGCGGGACGGCCGGCTGTGGCCCACCCGCGTCGCGGCGCGCTCACCCCACGTCAACGACGTGCTCTACGCGCTGTTCGCGGCCAGCGGGCGGACGCCGAACCAGCTGTCCACCGCGCTCACCGGCCTCACGCTGGCCCAGGTGCAGCTCGTCAGGTACGCCCCGGACGCCGGCAGCCGCAACGACCCCGACGCCACCCTCAGCCTGCGCGTACGGCTGTTCGTGAGCGGCTGGAAGATCACCAGGACCGCCATGGCCCAGATCACCTGTACGGCGCGGCTGCGCCCGGAGATCTGGGCCGTGGAGATCGCTCACGCGACTCCCGACAAGAACGGGCCCCTGAAGGTCCACACCTGCCGGGAGTTCTGGGATCTGGCCCCCAAAGACGGCCAGCTCCCCCCGTGAGCCTTGTGCCCCTCTCGTCGATCGCGGCACTACAGCGTGATGTTCTCCAGCATCTCGGTGACCAGGGCGGCGATCGGCGACCGCTCGGACCTGGTCAGCGTGATGTGGGCGAACAGCGGGTGGCCCTTGAGCTTCTCCACCACGGCGACGACGCCGTCGTGCCGGCCCACCCGCAGGTTGTCGCGCTGGGCGATGTCGTGGGTGAGCACGACCCGCGAGTTGGCGCCGATGCGGGACAGCACGGTCAGCAGCACGCCGCGCTCCAGCGACTGCGCCTCGTCCACGATCACGAAGGCGTCGTGGAGCGAACGGCCGCGGATGTGCGTCAGCGGCAGGACCTCCAGCATGCCCCGGTCGATGACCTCCTCGATGACCTCGGGAGACGTGACCGCGCCCAGCGTGTCGTAGACCGCCTGGGCCCACGGGCCCATCTTGTCGTTCTCGGAGCCGGGCAGGTAGCCGAGCTCCTGGCCGCCCACGGCGTACAGGGGGCGGAAGACGATGATCTTGCGGTGCTGACGGCGCTCAAGCACCGCCTCCAGCCCCGCGCACAGCGCCAGCGCGGACTTTCCTGTGCCGGCCCGGCCGCCCATCGACACGATGCCCACGTCGGGGTCCATCAGCAGGTCGAGCGCGATCCGCTGCTCCGCCGACCGGCCGTGCAGCCCGAAGACCTCACGGTCGCCCCTCACCAGACGCACCGACTTGTCCGGCAGGACGCGGCCGAGCGCCGAGCCGCGGCTCGACAGCAGCCGCAGGCCGGTGTGGCACGGCAGGTCGCGCGCCTCTTCGATGTCGGCGCTGCCGGCCTCGAAGAGGGCGTCCATCTCCTCCGTGGTGACCTGGAGCTCCGCCATGCCGGTCCAGCCGGACTCCACCACCATGCCGGCGCGGTACTCCTCCGCGGCCAGGCCGATGGACGCCGCCTTGACCCGCATCGGCAGGTCCTTCGACACCAGCACCACGTCCTTGCCCTCCGCCGCGAGGTTCTGCGCGACGGTGAGGATGCGGGTGTCGTTGTCGCCCAAGCGGAAGCCCGCCGGGAGGCAGGACGGATCACTATGGTTCAGCTCGACCCGGATGTTCCCGTCGCCGATCGGCATGGGCTCATCCAGCCGTCCGTACCGCACTCTGAGGTCATCGAGGAAGCGCAGCGCCTCCCGGGCGAAGTAGCCGAGCTCGGGGTGGTGGCGCTTGGCCTCCAGTTCCGTGACGACGACGATCGGGACGACGACCTCGTGCTCGGCGAAGCGGCTCATCGCCGCCGGGTCGGCGAGCAGGACGGACGTGTCCAGAACGTAGGTGCGGGATGTGGACGGGTTGCTCGAGGACACTGCCACGCGTTCTCCCCCGGGCGCCTGAGGGCGCCCTGCCTTGACTGGTGGTGAACGGACCGGGCCCGTGACCTGCGAGAGCAGACCGGGGCTCCGGCCCTCCTCGCATGGTGGTCGCGCAAGGACGGGCCCTCTCCCGAGGTGGTGGCCGCCGATCCCCTCGACGGCCGCTCAGCTACCACGTTACGTAACGAATCTCCCCAGCCCAATAGGTTTTCGCTGGTAAAAAGACGCTGGTCACGTACCGTCTCAGGAGCCGTACCGACGGTGCCGTGCGGCGTACGAGCGGAGCGCCCGCAGGAAGTCGACTCTGCGGAAGTCGGGCCAGTAGGCCTCGCAGAAGTAGAACTCGGAGTGGGCGCTCTGCCAGAGCAGGAATCCGGAGAGCCGCTGCTCTCCCGAGGTCCGGATGACGAGATCCGGGTCGGGCAGGCCGCGCGTGTAGAGATGCTCAGCGATGTGCTCGACGTCGAGGACCTCGACGAGGTCCTCGATGCTTGCGCCCTTGCTGGCATGCTCCTGGAGGAGGGAGCGCACCGCATCAGCGATCTCACGCCTTCCTCCATACCCAACGGCAACGTTCACAATCAGGCCCGGACGATGCGATGTGGTTTCTTTTGCGTGTTTGAGGACACGAGCCGTGTGATCGGGCAGAAGGTCGAGCGAGCCCATGGGATTGAGGTGCCATCCCTGGTCCACGAGATCCTGGACGAGGTTCTCGATCACCTGGAGCAGCGGATCGAGCTCGGCCTTGTCCCTGGACAGGTTGTCGGTGGAGAGCAGCCACAGCGTCACGTACTCGACCCCGGCCTCGCGGCACCACACGAGCAGCTCGGAGATCTTGTCGGCGCCCTTCTGGTGGCCCCGGCTGACGTCCCGCAGGCCCATGGCCCGCGCCCACCTGCGGTTGCCGTCCACGATGACGCCGACGTGGCGGGGAATCTGGTCGGAGGACAGCTTCCGTTCGAGCCTGCGCTCGTACAGCTTGTACACGAGATCGCGCGCGCTCATGCGACCTTCTTCCTCGCGACGATGGGCTCGATCACCAATTATCGCGGGCGAACCGGTGTGCCCTGCCCTCCCCGGGCCGGGGCGGCCCGCCGGGGCGGCGCGCCCCGGCGGGCGCCGGCGGGCACCGGACGAGCCGCCGGACCACTCAGCCCAGGCGCTGGACCAGGGCGCGGTACTCGTCCCACAGCTCCTTCGGCATGTGGTCGCCGAAGGTCTCGAAGTGGGGCGGGATCAGCGCGGCCTCCTCGCGCCACACCTCGGGGTCGACGCTGAGCAGGAGCTCCATGTCCTCGGGCGCGATGTCGAGGCCCTCGGTGTCGAGCGAGGCCGGCAGGTTGCCGATCGGCGTGGGCACGGCGTCGGCCACGCCGTTCAGCCGGTCGACGATCCACTTGAGCACCCGGCTGTTCTCGCCGAAGCCCGGCCACAGGAAGCGGCCGTTCGCGTCCTTGCGGAACCAGTTGACGTAGTAGATCCTCGGCAGCTTCTCCGGATCGGTCATCCTGCCGATCTCCAGCCAGTGGGCGAAGTAGTCGCCCATGTTGTAGCCGCAGAACGGCAGCATCGCGAACGGGTCGCGGCGCAGCTCGCCGACCTTCCCCTCGGCCGCCGCGGTCTTCTCCGAGGCCACGTTGGCGCCCAGGAACACGCCGTGCTGCCAGCCGAACGACTCGGTCACCAGCGGCACCGCGGTCGCCCTGCGGCCGCCGAACAGGATGGCCGAGATCGGCACCCCGGCGGGGTCCTGCCACTCGGGGGCGATCGTCGGGCACTGCTCGGCCGGCGTGGTGAACCGGGCGTTCGGGTGGGCGGCGGGCTCCGGGGAGTCCGGCGTCCAGTCACGGCCCTTCCAGTCGATGAGGTGCGCGGGCGGCTCGTCGGTGAGGCCCTCCCACCAGACGTCCCCGTCGTCGGTCAGCGCGACGTTCGTGAAGATGCTGTTGCCCCACAGCGTCTCGATCGCGTTGGCGTTCGTGGACCGCCCGGTGCCGGGCGCGACGCCGAAGAACCCGGCCTCCGGGTTGATCGCGTACAGCCGGCCGTCGGGGCCGAAGCGCATCCAGGCGATGTCGTCGCCGATCGTCTCGACCTTCCAGCCCGGGATCGTGGGCTGGAGCATGGCGAGGTTCGTCTTGCCGCACGCCGACGGGAAGGCCGCGGCGACATACCGCGCCTCGCCCTGCGGCGGCGTGAGTTTGAGGATCAGCATGTGCTCGGCCAGCCAGCCCTCGTCGCGGGCCATCACGCTGGCGATCCGCAGCGCGTAGCACTTCTTGCCCAGCAGCGCGTTGCCGCCGTAGCCCGAGCCGTACGACCAGATCTCGCGGGTCTCCGGGAAGTGGCTGATGTACTTGGTCTGGCTGCACGGCCACGGCACGTCGGCCTGGCCGGGCGCCAGCGGCGCGCCCACCGAGTGGACGGCCTTCACGAAGTCGCCGTGCTCATGGTCGCGCTTGCCGCGGCCCTCGCTGGCTCGTGCCTCGCTCTCTCGGGCCTTTCGCGCCGCTCCGCGCTCCTCGATGAGCCGCAGCGCGTCCTCGCCCATCCGGGTCATGATCCGCATCGACACCACGACGTACGGCGAGTCGGTGATCTCGACGCCGAGCTGCGAGATGTTCCCGCCCAGGGGACCCATGCAGAACGGCACGACGTACATCGTCCGGCCCCGCATGCAGCCCTTGAACAGCGTGGCGAACGTGCGGCGCATCTCGTCGGGCGCGATCCAGTTGTTGGTCGGCCCGGCGTCCTCCTCACGCTCGGAGCAGATGAACGTGCGGTCCTCCACGCGGGCGACGTCGCTCGGGTCCGAGGCCGCGTAGAAGCTGTTGGGACGCTTGGCCAGCCGCGTGAAGGTGCCCTGCTCGACCAGGAGGTTGGTCAGGCGCGTCCATTCGGCCTCGGAGCCGTCGCACCATTCGATCCGGTCGGGCTGGGTCAGCTCCGCGATCCGGGTCACCCAGGCCGCCAGATCGCTGTGACTCGTGGGCGTGGGTACCTCTACTGAAATGGACACGGGGGCGGCTCCTTAATCTCTCAGGGCCAGAGCATCATCGGCGAAGAATGGCCTCCGAATCCAATTGGAGTAGACCATCGAGTTTCCACTCCGTTAAATCGGCGCCATTCTCTACTTCATGGCCACGGATGCCATCCGCACAGGCAGTGGCCGTGATGTTGTGGGACCTTACCCACTCTGGCCCTGTTGGAAAAACGTCGCTCTTCCCCTTACCCGCAGCACCGTCCTTACACATTGGTATAGGCCAATTCGACTGGTCCAGACCTTTCGGCGAATTGGTTCAGTCCAATCCGCCGGGGCCCTCCGCCCTGATCCTGTCGACGTGCTGGAGGGCATCGCGCAGGTCAGCGAGCCAGCTGTCGGTGTGCTTGCCGACGAGCCGCACGCACCAGGCCAGCGCGTCGCTGCGGCTGCGCGCGACACCCGCGGCGACCAGGGTGTCGAGGACCTGCCGTTCCGGCTGGCGGAGCCGGGTCATGACGGGGACGGAAAGAGTGGTGAACATCACGGTCTCGCCGCCCACGACGACACCCCAGGAGACCTTGCGGCGGAAGCGGTGCTCGGCCTCCCTGGCGATGTCGATCCTGCGCTCGCGCGTCTCCTCGCGGAACCGCTCGACGTACCCATCCATGGCCGCCGCACGCTCCGGGTCGGGGAGCCCTTCGGCCACCGACAGCGGCGGAAGCGTGCCCAGCACGGTGATCTCCTCGCGGTCCACCACGACCTTGGGGGTCTCGGCGAACCAGTTGTCCGGCAACCGGCCGGCGAACCAGGCGCTCAGCTGTTCTTCTGAATGCATGTAATCAACATTACATCGCTATTGCACAGCAGCCTAGGTTGACAGTCGCTACTTTTTGAGGGCTACTTTCAAATTATGGCTACTCTCACTTCTCGATGGTGGGCGCTCGGCGCCCTCGTGCTCAGCGCCCTTGTCATCGGCATGGACGCGACCGTGCTCAACGTGGCGCTGCCGACCCTCGCGGCCGACCTGCACGCCTCGACCGGCGACCTGCAGTGGATCGTCGACGCCTACCTGATCCCGTTCGCCGCGCTGATGCTCCCGGCGGGCGCGCTCGGCGACCGGTTCGGCCGCAGGCGCCTGCTGCTGGCCGGGCTCGCGGCCTTCGGCATCGCGTCGGTGATCGCGACGTACGCGGGCGGCACCGGCGCCCTGGTCGCGGCCCGCGCGTTGATGGGGGCGGGCGGCGCGGTGATCATGCCGCTGTCGACCTCGATCCTGCCGGTGGTCTTCCCACCGGCCGAGCGCGGGCGCGCGATCGCCGTGTGGACGGCCGCCATGGCGCTCGGCCTGCCCCTCGGCCCGGTCGTGGGCGGCTACCTGCTCGACCACTTCTGGTGGGGCTCGGTCTTCCTCGTGAACATCCCCATGATCGTCGTCTCGATGGCGGCGGTGGCCGCGTTCATCCCCGAGTCGCGCGACCCCGCCGCGCCGCGGACCGACCTGCCCGGCGCGCTGCTGTCGGTGACGGGCCTGGCCGCGCTGGTGTACGGCGTCATCGAGGCCCCGGCGCGCGGGTGGGGCGACCCCCGCGTGCTGGCCGGTCTCGGCGCGGGGGCGGCGCTGCTGGCGGTGTTCGTCCGGGTCGAGGCCCGCACCCGGCAGCCGATGATGGACCTCGGCCTGTTCCGCAGCCGGGTCTTCGTCTGGGGCGCGGCCGGCGCGACGTTCGTGAGCCTCGGCATGTCGGGCGTGCTGTTCGTCGTCCCCCAGCACCTGCAGGCCGTGCTCGGGCACGACGCCCTCGGCACCGGTGTGCGGGTGATCCCCATGGTGGCCGGGCTGATGGCCGGGGGCCTGGCCGGAGAGCGGCTCACGGCCCGCCTCGGGCTGCGCGTGGTCATGCCGGCGGGCCTGGTCCTGCTCGCCGCCGGCTTCCTCCTGGGCGCCGCGACCTCGGTGTCTTCCGCGTACGGCTTCGTCGCGGCCTGGCTGGCCGTCCTCGGCGCGGGCGTGGGCCTCGCCATGGTCCCCGCCATGGACGGCGTGCTCGCCACGCTGCCCGAGGAGCGGTCGGGCTCCGGCTCGGCCACCCTGCAGACCGTGCGCCAGGTCGGCGGCGCGCTGGGCGTGGCCGGTCTCGGCAGCCTGCTCTCGGCGGCGTACGCCTCGGGTCTGCCGGACCGGGTCCCGGAGGGAGCGGCCGGCTCGATCACGGCCGTGACGGCCCTGGCCGCGCGTGCGGGAGACGCCGCGCTGCTGGGCGCGGCCAGGGAGGCGTTCGTGGACGGCATGGACCTGGTCCTGCTGGTGTGCGGGGCCCTGTCGGTGCTGACCACCGTCCTCGTGGCCGTCTTCCTACCGGGGAGTACGGCAGGGCGCGGGAAGACGGCAGAATCAGGGCATGAGCTCACCTCAGCGCGCTGACCGGACCTCGCCCGCCTCCGACCGCGCTGTCACGAGCCTGCGCGAGCGCAAGAAGGCCAAGACCCGCAGGACCATCCAGGAGCAGGCGCTGCGGCTGTTCGCCGAGCAGGGATACGACGCGACGACGGTCGAGCAGATCGCGGAGGCGGCCGAGGTCTCCCCCAGCACGTTCTTCCGCTACTTCCCCACGAAGGAGGACGCGGTCACCCAGGACGACTACGACCCGCTCCTGATGGAGGCGATCAAGGCGCAGCCGCCGGACCTGCCCCCGCTGACCACGCTGCGCGCCGCGTTCCGCACCGCCTTCGAGGCGATGGAGCCCGAGGAGCTCGACCGGATGCTCTCCCGGACCAAGCTGACCACCTCCGTGCCCGCCCTGCGGGCCCGGACGATGGAAGGGCTGTACTCCACGATCGAGATGCTCGCCGGGGCGGTGGCCGAGCGGGCGGGCCGCGACCCCCGCAGCCCCGCCGTACGGACGCTGGCCGGCGCGGTGATGGGGGTCATGCTCCCGGCGATGTTCACCTGGGTGGAGCACGACGGCCGGATCCCGCTGCCCGTGCTGCTCGACGAGGCACTCGGCTACCTGGAGGCCGGGCTGCCGATCTAATCGGCTTTGTCGGGAACCACCTGAAGGACCAGCTTGCCCTGGATGTGCCCGCGCTCGGCCCGCTCGTGGGCCTTCGCGGCCTCGGCGAGCGGGAAGACCGCGTCGATGCCGACGCGCAGCCGGCCCTCCTCCAGCAGGCGTCCCAGTTCGGCCATCTGCTTGCCGTCCGAGTGGACCTGGCCGCCCCGGAACGTGATGCCCAGCTCGGCCGCGTGGTCGCGGTGATACTCGCCGTGGAAGACCGGGCTGATCACGCCGCCGGGCCGCACCACCCGCAGGAACCGGTGGGCGTCCGGCCCGCCCACGCTGTCGATGAGCACGTCCACGTCGCGCACCGCGTCCTCCACGCGCGTGGTCGTGTAGTCGACGAACTCGTCCACCCCCAGCTCGCGCAGGAACGTCTCGTGCCGCCCCGAGGCGACCCCGATGACGTACGCGCCCTGTAGTTTGGCGAGCTGCGCCGCGAAGTGGCCGACCCCGCCGGCGGCGCCGTTGACCAGCACCCTGCGGCCCTCGCCGAGCTTGATGTGGTCGAAGACGAACTGATAGGCGGTGAGCCCCGCCATCGGCACGGCGGCCGCCTCGACGTGGCTGAGCGAGGCCGGCTTGCGGGCCAGGTGGGACGCGGGCGAGGTGGTGTATTCGGCGTAGCCCCGGCCTCCGTTGCCCAGAGCGCCGGGAAAGCGCACGAGCCCGAAGACCTCGTCGCCCTCCCGCCACTCGCCGACGCCCTCGCCGACGGCGACGACCACGCCGGAGATGTCCGAGCCCGGCGTGTACGGCAGGGGAAACGCGGGCCGCATCTCCTCGGGAATGTTCGAAAAGCCTATGCGGGCGTACCAGTCGGGCGGGTTCATCCCGGCCGCGTGCACCCGGACCAGCACGTCCCCGGGACCCGGCTCGGGGCGGGGAACCTCCTCCAGCGCCAGGACCTCGGGGTCTCCGGTCCTGTGCATGCGGACGGCCTTCATGGTGGGCATCGGTCCTCCTGGACGACTACGATTCGGAGCGATGCTCCGGATAATAAGCGGAGCACCGCTCCACATGTCAAGTGCGAGGATCGACGCATGACGGGCCGACAGCAGCGCGCGGACGCGCAGCGCAACTACGAGCGCATCCTGGAGGTCGCCAGGACCGTGGTGGAGGAGCAGGGCACCCAGGCGTCGCTGCGCGACATCGCCCGGCGCGCCGAGGTCGGCATGGGCACGCTCTACCGCCACTTCCCCACGAGAGAGGCCCTGCTGGAGGCCCTGCTCCGGCAGCGGTTCGACACCCTGGCGGCCCGCGCGGAGGAGCTGGAGGGCGCGGACGACTCCCGCGAGGCGCTGCGGCAATGGCTGCGGGAGTTCCTCAGCCGCGCGAGCGCCTACCGCGGCCTGAGCTCTTCGATGATGACGACGATCGGCGACGAGGACTCCGCCCTCCACGCGTCGTGCTCCGCCATGCGGGAGGCCGCCGGGCGCCTGGTCAAGCGGGCCCAGGACGACGGCCACATCCGGCCGGACATCGACGGGATGGACGTGTTCGCGCTGGTCAGCGCAGTCGGGTGGATCGCCGAGCAGGGCCCGGTCGTCGCCGGGCGGCGCGACCACCTGTTCTCGCTCGTGCTGGACGGCCTGGCCGCCGGCGCGGTCAGCGGACGCGCGCCGAGATCTGCGGACTGACCCGGACGACCCCGGCGAGGTTCTTGGTGTAGACGTTCGCGATCTTCACGACGTCGCCCGTGTGCGGGGCGTGCAGCATCTTCCCGTTGCCCCAATAGATGGCGACGTGCGAGATGTAGCCGGGGTTGGTCGGATCGTTGCGCCAGAACAGCAGGTCACCCGGCTGCGCCTGCGACAGCGGCACCTGCGGCCCGGTGACCCACTGCTGATAGGTCACCCGCGGCATGCGCACGCCCGCCTGCGCGTACGCCCACTGCACGAGCCCCGAGCAGTCGAAGCTGTCGGGCCCCTCGGCGCCCCACACGTACGGCCGGCCGAGCTTGCTGACGGCGGCGGTGAGCGCGACCTTGAGCTGCTCCGCGGACATGAACGCCGTCTGCGGCCACACCTTGCGGCCCTTCGGCGCCACCACCACCGGGTTGATCGTGGCGACCTGGCTGCCCTTGGGGAGGATCTTCAGCAGTCTGAGGCGGAGCTTGCCGGAGTCGACCTTGGGCGCGCTCACGACCAGGGCGTTGCCGTCCGGGATGCCGAGCGCCGACGCCGTCCCCTTCGAGACGATCGCCGCGATCGAGCCCATGCCCACCGTGGCGTACGCGCCGATGCGCAGGCGCCGGGCGCCGCTCTGGACCTGCGAGCCCAGCTGCACGCCGCCGTCGTTGCCGAGCTCGAAGGAGACCGCCATGTCGCCGGCGGCGATGTTGCGCCACAGCTCGTCGGAGGAGGCCGTGACCTTCGGCGTGTACGAGCGGAAGGTGGACGGGTCGACGCCCATCGTGGGCACCCGCTTGCCGTCCACGGTCACCTCGGCCGCGCCGGTCGCCTCGGCGGCGGCCACGCCCTTCACCTTGCGCACCTTCTCCACCACCTCTGGGGGAAGGGGCCGGGTGGCCACCACGAACAGGTGCGGGCGGATCAGCCGCTGCAGCGGGGCCACCGGCTGCTGCGACACCGTCTGAGCGGCCGGGGCCTGGTGGCCCTGCGCCGGGGCCGGCATCTCACGGGCCTGCCGGGTCGCGGCCACGTAGCCGTGGCCCGCGCGCCGCCCGGACAGGGCCGCGACCACGTCCGGGTCCCCGGATTGCGGCCGGAGATCCCCGAGCACGAGCACGTCGATGGTCAGCACGGCGACGAGCGCCGCGGCGATGAGGGGAACCGTCCTGCGCAGGCGCCCCGGGCGGGGCAGCCGCGGGCGATAGGCGAGATCCTGACGAGCCTCGGACACGGCTCTCGCGAGCTTCCTGCCTAAACGGGTGGACGGCCGCGCTCGGCGTTCGAGCACGATCTCACCCCTCCCGCGGCGAATGGTCCGGTCAGGGACGAGACTGCCGCACAGCCGGGAATCCCGCAAACGATTCCGGAATTCCCGGCCGGGGCGAAAAGGGTCAGTTGCCGATGTACGGCACGGCTTCGAGGATCTCGACGGTGTTCTGCCTGCCGTTGGGCAGCGTGTACGTCGCCTTTTCCCCGATCTTCTTGCCGTTGATCGCGGACCCGAGGGGAGAGTTCGGCGAGTAGACGTCGATGGGCGCGCCGCTCTCCTCGCGGGAGGCCAGCAGGAAGGTGACCTCCTCGTCGTCGCCGTCGAAGCGGACCGTCACGGTCATGCCGGGGCCGACCACGCCCTCGGCGCGGGGCGCCTCGCCGACCCTGGCGTTGTCCAGGATCTGCCGGAGGTGGAAGATGCGGGCCTCCATCTTGCCCTGCTCGTCCTTGGCGGCGTGGTAGCCACCGTTCTCCCTGAGGTCACCCTCTTCCCGGGCGGCTTCGATCTTCTTGGCGATGTCCGTGCGTCCCGGGCCCGAAAGGTACTCGTACTCCTCCTTGAGGCGGTCGTACGCCTCTTGCGTCAGCCAGGTGACGTTGTCGTTCTGGGAGACGGCCACGGGCTCTCCTTGTTTCCGTAAGTGACTCGAAAGGCTGTCAAGTTAACGCCTTCGAACGCTTCCCCAAAGATTCCACTATACGAGATCGCAGTAGTCGACATGAACTGCTGTGGCCTGGGAACTCGTCCTCAGACGTTCGGTGAACTCGAGATCCGACCGGCCCTTGGGAATGGTTATCTCACGGCTGCCGACCTCCAGGTGCTGGGTGTCGAGCGCCTGGATCCGGCACATCGCCGCCCGGTCCGCGGGCTTGTGCACGGTGAAGGTGATGGCGGCGGAGTCCGCGGCGCTCGCGTCGAAGGTGATGACGTCCGCACTCACCGAAGGGTTCCCGTTCGCGCGGAGCATCACGTAGCCCCAGCCGCCCGCGAACACCGCCACGATCAACGCGATCACGACGTACGACACCAGCCTGGAGGGCCGCGCCGGGCGGGGCGCGAACTCGTCCGGCGTGCCGAGCACCGGGCGTGTCCCCTGGCCGCCGACCTCATCGGTGGGCATCGCGGAATCTCCCTGAGGATTGTCGGTGTTGTGCGAGACGATCGTCCGCACAAGTCGACCGTGCCGGTGACGCCGGCCAGCCGGGTCCGAAACGCACGGTCTCTAAGAAGCTAACCTCTTTTCGTAGCCATAGAACACCTGAGGAGAGACGTGAGTGCACCGTTGAGGCTGATGGCCGTGCACGCGCACCCGGACGACGAGTCGAGCAAGGGCGCCGCCACGATGGCCCGCTACGTCGCGGAGGGCGCGGAGGTGCTCGTCGTCACGTGTACGGGTGGTGAACGCGGCTCGATCCTCAACCCCAAGATGGACCGGCCGGACATCCTGGAGAACATCGGCGAGGTCCGCCGCCAGGAGATGGAGAAGGCGCGCGAGATCCTCGGCGTCCAGCAGCGGTTCCTCGGCTTCGTCGACTCGGGGCTGCCCGAGGACGAGAACGAGCCGCTGCCCGAGGGGTGCTTCGCCCTGCAGCCGCTCGACGTGGCGTCGGCGCCGCTCGTCGCCGCCGTCCGGGAGTTCCGGCCGCACGTGATCCTCACGTACGACGACAACGGCGGCTACCCCCACCCGGACCACATCATGACCAACCGGGTGTCCGTGGAGGCGTTCGAGGCGGCGGGCGACCCCGACCGCTACCCCGGCACTGGCGAGCCGTGGCAGCCGCTGAAGCTCTACTACCACATGGGCTTCACGCGGGAGCGGTTCGAGGCGCTGCACAACGCCATGACCGAGCGCGGCATGGGCTCGCCGTACGCCGACTGGATCTCGCGGTGGGAGGACCGCCCGCAGAAGTGGGAGGTCACCACCAGGGTCCCGTGCGCGGACTATTTCGAGGTCCGCGATCTCGCCCTGCTCGCGCACGCCACCCAGGTCGACCCCGACGGGTTCTGGTTCGTCTGCCCGCGTGAGCTGCAGGAGGAGATCTGGCCGACCGAGGACTACCACCTCGCGCGGTCGCTCGTGGACACCACGCTGCCGGAGGACGACCTGTTCGCGGGGATCGCCGCGGGGGTCACCCCTGCCTGCTCGTAAGCTGAAGGCGTGGATGCAACCAGCTACGGGCCGGGTCTTCTCGGCTTCGTCGTCGTCGCCGCGATCGGCCTGGCCCTGTTCTTCCTGCTGAAGAACATGAACAAGCAGATGCGCAAGATCCAGGTGCCGCACGACCAGCATGAGGACGAGCGGCGCGAAAACGGGCCCAAGGCGTGAGCACGGACGTCAGGGTCGTCGACAACCCCGCCGCGTCGCGCTACGAGATCATCGTGGACGGCGTGGTCGCCGGGTTCGCCCAATACCGGCTGCGCGACGGCGCGATGGTCCTGCCGCACACCGAGGTGCGCGGCGAGTTCGAGGGCCGCGGGCTGGGCGGCGCGCTGGTCGGCGGAGCCCTCGACGCGGCCCGGGCGGCCGGCCTGCGGGTCGTGCCGCTCTGCTCGTTCGTGGCCTGGTACATCCAGCGGCATCCGGAATACCGCGATCTCGTGGACGACGACTACCGCGACCTGGTCGACACACCCGGCTGAGCCGACACACCCGGCTGAACCGGGCGGATCATTCGGGTAGCGCGGGGCCCGAAGACCAGGCACGCTCCAGCGCCTTCGGCAGGCCCCACCAGCCCAGCGGGGTGAGCACCTCGGCCCGGTCCACGATGCCGAGGTGCGCCCACAGCGGCGTCACCGCCGTGAACAGCATCTCCGTCGCTTCCAGGTCCTCCGGCTCGTCCGGGTCGATGTCGACGTCCTCGGAGTCGGCGATGAACCGGGCGATCCGCTCGGGCGAGGCGAGCACGCCCGGGCCGTACCGGACCAGGGCGATCACCGACGCGAGCCAGTCGGCGTGGTGGATGGCGCACAGCGACGCCAGTATCGAGTCCTCGTGGCTGAGCTCGCCCTCCATGTCGAAGAACCGGGCGGCGTCCTCCTCGTCCGGAAGGTCGGAAATCGGCGCGGCGATCCCGGCGGCGACCGTGAGCCACAGGTCCTCGTCGCGTTCGGGCAGATCGCCGTCCTCCAGCCCGGCGCAGGCGCGCAGCACGTTGCCCGGATAACCGGGGCGGGTCAGCGTCACCCGCAGCCGCCGGGCGGCCGAGCGGAGATCGGCCTCGGGGAAGGGCGGCTCCGGCAGGTCGTCGAGCACCCGCCGCAGCTCGCCGAGCGCGAACGCCTCCTCCTCGTCCCAGGCGGCGTACAGCTCCTGGTCCTGCTCGTCGTTGACCACGACGTTGGGCACCCGGCCGTCCGGCAGCGGGGTGCCGAGCCAGCGCTCCTGGAGCTCCTCGTAGGCGTGCCGGGCGCCGGGGTCCCCGGCGGCGAGCGCGTCCGGGTCGATCTCCCCGGCCGCCAGCCGCTCCTCCAGGAACTCGACCAGCCGCTCGTACATCTCGGTCGCGACCGGGCCGCGCTCGCTCTCCTCCGGCCACAGGAAATAGCTGCGGGTGAGCATGATCGGCTCGGTGCCGCTCGACTCCAGCCAGCGCTGCACGTCCCCGACCGTCGCCACGCCGGACTCGATGCTCATCAGCACGGCTTTGGCCGACTCCCAGAACCTGACCGACAGCGGGTTGCCCGCCGCGAGAAGCTGCCGCCTCAGGTCGGGCAGGGCGACCAGGGCGTGTCCGGACGGCACGGCCAGCAACACCCGTGCGACGTCGCGCCGCGTCATGGCGGCCGCCGGGCGTCCCGAGTGCCTGATAGCGAAGTCCAGATCCAAGCCCACGTCCTGTGAGCCTACGCCGGGACGGGCCGGAACACATCCCCACGGTCCCCCACGAGTTCCCCCGGACGTGGCGGCCCGCCCAGGCCGGGGCGCGTACGGGCCCGGAAGGTGCGGCGGTAGGTGTCCGGAGGCACGCCGACAGTGCGGTTGAAGTGCCGGCGCAGCGTCGTGGCGGTGCCCATTCCGGTGGCCGCCGCGATGACGTCGATGCCGTCGTCGGTGGTCTCCAGCAGCTCCTGGGCGCGGCGGATGCGCTGCACCAGCAGCCACTGCAGCGGGGTGGTGCCGGTGACCGACCTGAAGTGGCGGCTCAGGTTGCGCGAGCTCATCCGCGCCCGGCGGGCCAGGTCGTCCACGGTCAGCGGATGGTCAAGACGTTCCATGACCCAGGGGAACAGTTCGGCGAGCGGGTGGTTGCCGGGGGCGGGCACCGGGGTGGTGACGAACTGGGCCTGGCCGCCGTCCCGGTGCGGCGGCACGACCAGGCGGCGGGCGACCGTGTTGGCGACCGAGGAGCCGTGGTCGAGGCGCACGAGGTGAAGGCACAGGTCCATGGCCGCGGCCTTGCCCGCGGAGGTGAGCACGCTGCCGTTGTCCACGTACAGGACGTCCGGGTCCACCTCCACCCGCGGATAGCGGGCGGCCAGCTCCTCGGTGTGCGCCCAGTGCGTGGTCGCGCGCCTGCCGTCCAGCAGGCCGGCGGCCGCCAGGACGAACGCGCCCGTGCAGAGGGAGGCCACCCGCGCGCCCGCCTCGTGGGCCGCGCGCACCGCGTCGACCAGCTCGGCGGGTGGATCGACCTCGGCGTCGGCCCAGCCCGGGACGATCACGGTGTCGGCGTGCGAGAGCCGGTCGAGCCCGTGGTCGGGCTCCAGCCGGAACCGCCCGGCCCGCACCGCGCCGGGACCGCAGACGACGAGGCTGTACCAGGGGTCGGCCACGTGGCTCAGGTCGGCCCCGAAGACCTCGTAGGCCAGCGCCAGCTCGAAGTGCAGCATCCCGTCGGTGACGGCCAGCGCGACAGTGCTCATGTCCGGAATTGTACGGGTGATGGCGTTCCGGACACTCGTGCCGGACGCCCGTCCTCGTCAGGATGTCCGCGACGGATCATTCGACGAATCATTCGGGTGAGGAGGAGAACCGGTGGAATCGGGTCTCACGGTGGCGGTTTACGGCGCGTACGGGCACACCGGGCGATTCGTGGTGGCACGGCTGCGGGAGCGCGGGTTCGTGCCCGTGCTGTCCGGACGGGACGCCGCCAAGCTGGAGAAGGCGGCGTCGGAGACCGGGCTGGAGGCCCGCCCGGCCCCGGTCGGCGACCCGGCCTCGCTCGACCGCGCCCTGGCCGGCGCGGCGGCCGTGATCAACTGTGCCGGGCCCTTCGCCGCGACGGCCGCGCCCGTGATCGAGGCGGCGCTGCGCGCCCGGATCCCCTACGTGGACGTGGCGGCGGAGATCGAGGCCAACGTCGACACGTTCGCGAACTTCGCGGACCGCGCCCGCGCCGCCGGAGCCGTGATCGTCCCCGCGATGGCCTTCTACGGCGGTTTCGGCGACCTGCTGGCCACCGCCGCGATGGGCGACTGGACGGCCGCAGACGAGGCGCACGTCGCGTACGGGCTGAGCGGCTGGCACCCGACCGCCGGGACCCGCGCCTCGGGCGTGGTCTCCGGGCAGCGGCGGGGCGGCCGGCGCGTCCGTTATGCGAACGGCCGGCTGGAGTATCGCGACGACAAGCAGCCGACCCTGGAGTGGCCCTTCCCCGCCCCGATGGGACCGCGGGCCGTCATCGGAGAGTTCACGATGGCCGACGTCGTCACCATTCCCAGCCATTTGTCCATCCCCGACGTGCGGACGTACATGACGGTCGAGGCCGCCAGGGACCTGTCGGATCCGGGCACCCCGGCCCCGGCCCCGGTCGACGAGCACGGGCGGTCCGCGCAGACCTTCCTCGTCGACGTCGTCGTGCGCTCCGGCGGCAGCGAACGGCGGGCCGTGGCACGTGGCCAGGACATCTACGCCGTCACCGCGCCGCTCGTGGTGGAGGCGGTCGAGCGCATCCTCACCGGACGGACCAGGACCGCCGGCGTCGCCTCCGCCGGTGAGATCTTCGACGCCCTCGGCTTCCTCCACGCCCTGGCCCCGCACGTCTCCTTCGAACTGCGCCGATAACGCGGATCACCCGCGTCCTGCTCCGCGTGGCAGTCCGGCGCGCCACCGGCGCGGACGGATCCCGCGCGCGCCCCCGAAGCCCGTCCGCCGCGCCGTACCCTGATCGTCCTTTTCCGGCGTGTGAGAGGCTGGCCTTATGAACCGGCTGGGCGGCGAGACCTCTCCCTACCTCCTGCAACACGCGGACAATCCCGTCGACTGGTTCCCCTGGGGCGAGGAGGCGTTCGCGGAGGCCCGCCGGCGCGACGTCCCCCTGCTGGTCAGCGTGGGCTATTCGGCGTGCCACTGGTGCCATGTCATGGCTCACGAGTCGTTCGAGGACGAGGCCACCGCGCGGCTGATGAACGAGCTGTTCGTCAACGTCAAGGTGGATCGCGAGGAGCGGCCCGACGTGGACGCGGTCTACATGGGCGCGGTCCAGGCGATGACCGGGCAGGGCGGCTGGCCGATGACGGTCTTCGCCACCCCCGACGGACACCCGTTCTACGCCGGCACCTACTTCCCCCGGCCGCAGTTCCAGCGGCTGCTGCACGCCGTGTCGCAGGCCTGGCGGCAGGACCGTGAGGGCGTCCTGACCCAGGGCCAGAAGGTCGTGGAGGCGCTCGCCGACCGCACCGGGGTGCCCTCGGGCCCGCTGCCCACCGCCGAGACCCTCGACCTCGCCGTACGGAACCTCGTGGAGACCTTCGACGAGCGGCGGGGCGGATTCGGCGGCGCGCCCAAGTTTCCGCCATCCATGGTCCTGGAGTTCCTGCTGCGGCACGGCACCCCGGAGGCCATGGCCATGGCAGAGAAGACCATGGAGGCGATGGCCAGAGGCGGCATGTACGACCAGCTCGGCGGGGGCTTCGCCCGCTACTCGGTCGACGCCGGCTGGGTGGTGCCCCACTTCGAGAAGATGCTCTACGACAACGCGCTGCTGCTGCGGGTCTACGCCCACTGGTGGCGGGCGACCGGCTCGGTCCTGGCCAAGCGGGTGGCCCTGGAGACCGCCGAGTGGCTGCTGCGGGAGATGCGCACGTCCGAGGGCGCGTTCGCCTCGGCCCTCGACGCCGACAGCGAGGGACCGGACGGCACCCACGGCGAGGGCCTGTTCTACGTCTGGACGCCCGAACAGCTCCGCGAGGTCCTCGGGGAGGACGACGCCGCCTGGGCGGCCTCGGTGTTCGAGGTGACCGGCACGTTCGAGCACGGCACGTCTGTGCTCCAGCTTCTCGCCGACCCCGACGACCCGGCCCGGTTCGACCGGGTCCGTACGGCCCTGCGCGCGGCACGGGAGCGGCGGCCCCGGCCCGGCCGGGACGACAAGATCGTGGCCTCCTGGAACGGGCTCGTGATCGCCGCCCTGGCCGAGGCGGGCGCGCTGTTCGAACAGCCGGTGCTGATCGACGCCGCGCGTGAGGCGGCCGTGCTGCTCGACGAGCTGCACACGGTGAGCCGCGGCCCGGCCCGGCTGCTGCGGACCTCCCGCGACGGCCGGGCGGGCACCAACGCCGGCATGCTGGAGGACTACGCCAACACCGCCGAGGGCTTCCTCGCCCTCTATGGCGTCACCGGCGAGACCCGATGGTTCCACCGCGCCGGAGACCTGCTGGAGACCGTGCTGGCGCGGTTCCCCGACGGGTCAGGGGGGTTCTACGACGCCCCCGACGACGGCGAGCGGCTGTTCCAGCGGCCCCAGGACCCGACCGACAACGCGACGCCCTCGGGCCAGTTCGCGGCGGCCGGGGCGCTGCTGTCGTACGCCGCGCTCACCGGCTCCGCCCGGCACCGGGAGGCCGCCGAGGCGGCGCTGGGCACGGTCTCCGCGCTGGCGGAGCGGTACGCCCGGTTCGCCGGGTGGGGTCTCGCGGTGGCGGAGGCGGCGCTGCGCGGCCCCGCCGAGGTTGCGATCATCGGCCCGGCCGACGACGCCCGCACCCGCGCGCTGCACCGGGCCGCCCTCATGTCCGGCACGCCGGGGCTGGTCGTCGCGCTGGGCACAGGACAGCTCGGCACGGGAGATCTCACCAGCGTGCCGCTGCTCGAAGGGCGGGGCATGGTGGACGGCTCACCGGCGGCCTACGTGTGCCGGCGCTTCACCTGCCGGGCGCCGGTCACCACGCCCGCCGAGCTGCGCGCCGAACTGGCCCGATAGAGAACTGGCCCGATAGAAGGGCACAGGAGAAGCGGCACAAGCGGCACGGCGGCCTCTCCCGGCCCGGCCGCTCCTCAGGCCGCGCCGCTCTCAGGCGTGCTCCCGGCCGTCAGCGGCCGGGAAGCTGCCCGACCGGGAGCTCCGGCCCGGGGAGCTGCCCGATCGGGCCGCTCTGATCACCTTGATCGTTCTGGCCGGTGCGCCGGGTGCCCGGGTCGGTCTGGCCGGGCCGCCTGGCGCCCGTGCCGGTGGCGCCGGGGTCGGATCTGGTGGTCCCTCTGGTGGTCCCGGCCTCGGGGCCGGCGCGGGTGGCGGGGTCGGCGGCGTCCAGGTCGCGGGTGCCTGCCGGGCCTGCCGGACCGCCGATGCCGTTCGCGCCGCCTCTTGGTGGGGCCTCGCCGTCCTGGCCGGTCGCGCCCTCCTCGTCGCCCCCTGCGGGCGGACCGGGCATGCCGGGCCCGTCGGGGCCGGGCATCGTCACCCCGTCCGGCACGGGCGGCCCGGAGGGTCCCGACGGATAGGCCGTGGGAGACCCGCTCTGCTGCGGCAGCGCCATGCCGTAGGCGTCCCAGTAGTAGGGGTTCCAGGTGACCGGGTCGGGGAACTCCCGGACCGGCTTGCCCTCCATGGCGGTGCTCATGAAGGTCTTCCAGATCTCGGCGGGCAGCGTGCCGCCGTACAGCTCGCCGTAGCCGGGGATGGTCACCGGCTTGTTGTCGTCGCGGAACATGTCGACCGCGACGGCGAGCTGCGGGACGTAGCCGGAGAACCACACGGCCGCCGACTCGTCGGTGGTGCCGGTCTTGCCCGCGACCGGGCGGTCCCACAGCCGCGCGGCCGTGCCGGTGCCGCCGCGCACCACCTGCTCCAGCGCGTACGTCGTGTCGGCGGCGGTGTTCTCGCTGAAGGCCCGGACGCCGGGCGGGGCGAACTTCCGGGTGAGCCCGGTGGAGTCGGTGACCGCCCGGATCACGTGCGGCTCGTGGTGAATGCCTCCGGCGGCGAAGGTGGCGAACCCGGCGGCCTGCTGCACGGCGCTCACCGACGCCACCCCGAGGGGCAGCGTGGCGGCGCCCTGGTGCGGGGCGAGCTGCGCCGCGGGGATGCCGGCGGCCTTGGCCGCGGCGACGACCTTGTCGAGGCCGATGCGCTGCCCGAGGTCGACGAAGGCGGTGTTGACCGAGAACTGCGTCGCCTGGAGCAGCGGAATCGCCGGTCCGTACGACTTGCCGCCGGAGTTGGGGATGTCGGCGGAGCCGATGCGGATGGGGGAGTTGCCGTAGACCAGCGTGTCGAGCCCGTATCCGGCTTCGAGCGCGGCGGCCAGCGTGTAGGGCTTGAAGGTCGAGCCCGCCTGCACCTTGGCGGAGAAGGCGTTGTCGTACTGGTTGGTCTCGTAACGACCGCCGTAGAAGGCGACGACCTCGCCGGTCGCGGGATCGACGGCCGCCAGGCCGGTGCGGACCTTCTTGGGGGTGTCGGCCGGCAGGACCGACTTGACCGCGTGCTGGGCCTGCGCCATGAGCTTCTTGTCGAACGTCGTGGTGACCTTCAGGCCGCCGTGGTTGATGTCCTCGTCGGTGAAGCCGAGCCGGTTCAGCTCCGCGCGCACCTGCGCCAGCATGTAGCCGTTCTGGCCGCCGAGGGACAACGGCGCCCGCTGCTTGGCGAGGGTGGGGAACACCTGGGCACGGGCCTCTGCGCGGCTGATCGCGCCGATCTCGCGCATGCCCTGGATCACCGACGTCCATCTGGCCTTCACCGCGTCGAGCGCGGCCCCGGTCGGGTTGGCGAACCGGGTCGGCTGCTGGATCACGGCGGCGAGGTAGGCGCCCTCGGCCGCCGTCAGGTTCTGCACGTCCTTGTCGAAGTAGGCCCGCGCGGCGGCCTGGATGCCGTAGGCCCCACGGCCGAAGTAGATGGTGTTGAGGTAGCGCTCCAGCACCCAGTCTTTCGGCTTGGAACGATCCACCTTCAGCGCGATCATGATCTCCTTGAGCTTGCGCCCGATGGAGCGTTCCTGACCGAGGCCGCTGTAGTAGTTGCGCACCATCTGCTGCGTGATCGTCGAGCCGCCCTGGAGCTGACGGCCGGTGATCGTGGACCACACGGCGCGGGCCGTACCTGACAGCGAGACGCCCTGGTCCTGGTAGAACGTCCGGTTCTCCGCCGCGATGACCGCGCTTCTGACGACCTGGGGGACCTGCGAGAGCGGCACGGTCTTGCGGTTGACGCCCTCGTTGGCGAGGACCGTCTTGCCGTCCCGGTAGTAGATGACCGAGCCCTGGGCCGTCGCCAGCTCCTGCGTGCTGTCCGGGATGGGGGTCAGCGCCCACACCACGGCGAGGAACACGGCGAGCCCGACGATCGCGGTGGCCAGGCTCAGGAGGAAGACGCGCAGCAGCCGTCTTCGCCGGCGAGGCTTCGGCGCGCCGCCGTCCCCGCCGCCTCCTCCCCCGTTCGGGCCGTCGAGCGACGCCCGCGGTTCCGCGGCGCCCTCCCCGATCGGGCCCTCTTCGGCGCTGTCCACGCTGTGACCCCCGATAAGTCCGATACCCCCGCTACGCCCTTTTGTGCCCGCTGAGCTGGGCGGATGGAACCACGGTAAACGATGGCCTTCTATGGTCCGGCACTTCCCGCCACGTCTGTGGAAAAGTCCGCCCGAGGCGGCAAAGACTGTGGAAAACGCGGGTCAACCCCCGGCCGCACGGACGAGCGGGAGGGTCCGGTAGGGCACCGGCGTGTCGAGCGCGATCACCGATTCGGTCCGTACGACGCCCTGGACGTCCACGATGAGGTCGATGACGCGCTGGAGGTCGGCGTTGCTGCGGGCGACCACACGGCAGAGCATGTCTCCCCCGCCGGTGATCGTGTGGACCTCCAGGACCTCCGGGATGAGCGCGAGCTGGTCGGCCACCGGCACGTGCCCCGCGACCTGCCTGATGTGCAGCGTCACGAACGCCGTCACGTCGAAGCCGAGCGCGGCAGGGTCGATGTCCGGGCCGTAGCCGGTGATGACGCCCTTCGCGGCCATCCGGTCGAGCCGGGCCTGCACCGTCCCCCGGGCGACGTTCAGCCTGCGGGAGCACTCCAGCACGCCGATCCTGGGCTCGGCGGTCAGCAGCGCGACGAGCTGTGCGTCGAGGTGGTCAATCGTCATAACGATTTCCCCTTGTACGAGGCGGAGACTGAGCACATTGTCCACCAAAACAACTCACTGTTGCGCAAATTGGCCATGCCCACGGACAGTTGGCCTATGAACGATGTCTTTCCGGTTCACGGCATGGACGCGGTGGTCTTCGCGGTCGGCAACGCGAAGCAGGCCGCCCACTACTACTCGACCGCCTTCGGGATGCGCCTGGTGGCCTACCGGGGGCCGGAGACAGGCAGCCGCGACGAGGTGGCGTACGTCCTCGTGTCGGGCTCGGCCCGGTTCGAGCTGCGCGGAGCCGTACGCGCGGGCACGCCGCTCGCGCGTCACGTGGCCGAGCACGGCGACGGTGTGATCGATCTCGCGCTGGACGTGCCGGACGTGGAGACGGCCTACCGCCACGCGCTGGCGCAGGGCGCCCGTGGCCTTGAGGAGCCCCACGTGGTCGAGGACGACCACGGCAAGGTCGTGGTCGCGGCGATCGCGGCGTACGGCGAGACCCGGCACACCCTGGTCGACAGGTCCAACTACACCGGCCCCTACCTGCCCGGATATGTCGCGGCGGAGCCCATCGTCGCGCCGCCCGCGGTGAAGAACGGCCGGCTCTTCCAGGCGATCGACCACTGCGTCGGCAACGTCGAGCGCATGGAGGAGTGGGTGGAGTTCTATGAGAAGGTCATGGGCTTCACCAAGATGGCGGAATTCATCGGCGACGACATCGCCACCGAATACTCGGCGCTGATGTCCAAGGTCGTCGCGGACGGCACCCGCAAGGTCAAGTTCCCGCTGAACGAGCCCGCCGAGGGCAAGAAGAAGTCCCAGATCGAGGAGTTCCTGGAGTTCTACGGCGGCCCGGGCGTGCAGCACATCGCGCTGGCCACCAACGACATCGTCACGACGGTCGACGCCATGCGGGAGGCGGGGATCGAGTTCCTCGACACGCCCGACTCGTACTACGACGACCCGGAGCTGCGCTCCCGCATCGGCGAGGTCCGTGTGCCGGTCGAGGAGCTCAAGAAGCGCCGCATCCTCGTTGACCGCGACGAGGACGGATACCTTCTGCAGATCTTCACCAAGCCGGTGGTGGACCGTCCGACGGTCTTCTTCGAGCTCATCGAGCGGCACGGGTCGCTCGGCTTCGGCAAGGGCAACTTCAAGGCGCTCTTCGAGGCCATCGAGCGCGAGCAGGAGCGCCGCGGCACCCTCTGACGCCCGCAGCGCGCCCACTGACGGCCGTCGGCAGCCACTGACGGCCGTCAGGGCACCCTCTGAGCCCCGCCGGCACCCGCCGGACACCCGCTCACGCACCCCAGGCCACCCGCTGACGCACCCTTTGCGCGTGCCCGGCTTTGCCCGAAGGGCGGCAGGGTGACCATTCAGCCATGGGAACACCGCCGCCTCCGGGAAACCCGTACGAGGAACCGAGGATTCCCTGGACGCCCCCGCCCTTCGGGCAGACGGCGCCGCGGCTCGCCGGCCGCTGGCGCCGCCTGTTCGCCGGGATCACCGACACCGTGCTCGTGGGGCTCGTCACCTCGCCGCTCACCGTGGACGACCTGAGGGTCGCGTACGACGGCGCGACGGAGGCGGTGGCGCGGATCCCGGTCGGCGACGGCCTTGTCGTCGGGGTGATCGGGTTCCTCTACTACTGGCTGCTCCAGTCGTTCTGGAACGGCCAGACGGTGGGCAAGAGGCTGTTCGGCATGCGCGTCGTGCGGGAGAACGGGGAGCCGGCCGGTCCCGGGCCGATCGCGGTGCGGCAGGCGGTGGAGATCGTCCTGTCCTGGCTGTGCTGCCTCGGGCTGGTGAACCTCGCGTGGATTCTGTTCGACCGCAGGAAGCAGGCCCTGCACGACAAGGCGGCGCGGACGCTCGTCGTGGACGCCTGAGACCCGCCCGCCCCACACGCCTCACGAGAACCGCGGCAACCCCTGCGAGCAGGCAAAACACCCGGAGTCGCTTCCCGGACCACATCACCTGCTCGCGTAGAGTTGCCACACATATGTCCTCGCATCGTCTTCCTTCGCGCCCGGCGCCGACCGCCGCACCGACCACCACGCCCGCCCGTGTGCGGGCCGGCCGGTCGATCTCCGTCCTGATCTGCGCCGTGGCCGTGGGCGCCGCCACGGCCTGCGCGCCGTCCGAGGGCGCGGTCACGCCGTCCCTGGCGGCGGCCGCGCCGGCGTCGCCGGGCACCGGCGCGTCGGCGAGCACCGTCGGGGCCCCGGGGATCGGCGACCCCGACTTCCCCACCGACGGCAACGGCGGCTACGACGTCCAGCACTACGACCTGCGCCTGTCGTACGACCCGGCGTCGCGGAAGCTCGCGGGCAGCGCCACGATCGAGGCGAAGGCCGTACAGGACCTGACCTCGTTCGACCTCGACCTGCACGGGCTCACGGTGAGCCGGGTGACGGTGGACGGCGGGGACGCCTCGTTCAGCCGCAGCAAGGACGAGCTCGTGATCGAGCCGGGCGGTCAGATCTCGAACGGCGCCCGATTCGAGGTCACGGTCGACTACTCGGGCGTGCCGGAGCCGATGCGCGACTCCGCCAACCTCGGCGAGTACGGCTTCATCTCCACCCCGGACGGGGCGTTCGTCACCTGTGAGCCGAACGGCGCGAAGACCTGGTTCCCGTCGAACGACCACCCCTCCGACAAGGCGACCTACGACTTCCGGATCACCGTCCCCGCGGGGCTGACCGCGATCGCCAACGGCGAGATGGCAGGGACGCCGCAGACGAACGCCGGCAAGACGACCTTCGTGTGGCGGGAGAAGCACCCGATGGCGAGCTATCTCGCCACGATGACGACCGGGAAGTTCCAGATCCGCACCGGCACGAGCGCCAGGGGCCTGCCGGTCTACGTCGCCGTCGCCGACAACTACCGCGGCTCGCTCGACCAGCTCTACACGCAGACGGCGAAGATCACCGACTACTGGTCGACCGTGTTCGGGCCCTACCCCTTCTCCTCCACCGGCGGCGTGATCGACGACTACGCGGCGGGGTACGCGCTGGAGAACCAGACCAAGCCCATCTATGGCGGTTTCTCCCCCGCGCCCACGATCATCGCGCACGAGCTGGCGCACCAGTGGTTCGGCGACAGCCTGACCATCAAGCGCTGGCGGGACCTGTGGCTCAACGAGGGTTTCGCGACGTACGCCGAATGGCTGTGGGCGGAACACACCGGTCAATACACGGCCGATTCGGCCTTCCGGCGTTACTACGCGAACGCGGCCGACCCGATGTGGAGCTATCCACCGGGCGCGGCACGGCCCGACGACCTGTTCGGCGCGGCCGTCTACAACCGCGGCGCGATGACGCTGCACGCCCTGCGCCGGGAGATCGGCGACGACAAGTTCTTCCCGCTGATCAGGGCGTGGACGGACGCCCACAGGTATGGCAACGTCACGACGCAGGAGTTCATCTCGATGGCCGAGCTGATCTCGGGCAAGAACCTGAAGTCGCTGTTCGACGCATGGCTCTACGAGCCGAGGCGTCCCGCGCCGATCCCCTGATCCACACGGCCCCGATCAATGGGCTGGCGAGCTCAGGAGGCCGATCCTCTGATCCGCACCGTCCTGATCACACGAGCTCAGGAGAACAGCAGCTTGTAGCCGTCCCGCCGCAGGGCGCTGAGCACCTCGTCGCAGTGCGCCGGGCCGCGGGTCTCCAGTTGCAGCAGGACCTCGGCCTCCTCCAGGTGCAGCCGGGAGCCGAACCGCTCGTGCACCACGTCGAGCACGTTCGCGCCGAGGTCGGCCAGCCGGGCCAGCAGCGCGGCCAGCGCCCCGGGGCGGTCGGTCAGCCGGATGCGGAAGGCCAGGTAGCGGCCCGCCGCCGCCAGGCCGTGCCGCAGCACCCTGGCCAGCAGCAGCGGGTCGATGTTGCCGCCCGACAGCACGACGACCACCGGCGGCTCGAACGCGTGCGGCTGGTCGAGCAGCGCCGCGACCCCCGCCACCCCGGCCGGCTCCACCAGCAGCTTCGAGCGTTCGAGGCACAGCAGCAGGGCCCGCGACAGCGACTCCTCCGAGACCGTCACGACGCTGTCGACCAGATAGTGGATCAGCTCGAACGGCAGGTCGCCCGGCCGCCCGACCGCGATGCCGTCCGCCATCGTCGACGCGGGCTCGACCATGACCGGCCGGCCCGCGGCCAGCGAGTCGGGATAGGCCGCGGCCCGCTCGGCCTGCACGCCCACCACCTTGATCCCAGGGCGCTGGGACTTCACCGCGAGCGCGACCCCCGCCGCGAGACCGCCGCCGCCGATGGGCAGCACGATCGTGGCCGTGCCGGGAAGCTGCTCCAGGATCTCCAGGCCGACCGTGCCCTGCCCGGCCACCACGTCGGGGTGATCGAACGGGTGGATGAACACCGCGCCGGTCCTGTCGGCGTGCTCCCTGGCCGCCCGCAGGGCCTCGTCGACCGTGTGCCCCGCGAAGATCACGTCCGCGCCGTACGCCCGGGTGGCCTCCACCTTCGGCAGCGGCGCGCCCTCGGGCATGTAGACGGTCGACTTTGCCCCGACCAGCGACGAGCCCAGCGCCACGCCCTGCGCGTGGTTGCCCGCGCTGGCCGCCACCACGCCCCTGGCCCGCTCCTCCTCGCTCAGCCGCGCGATCCGCACGTACGCCCCGCGGACCTTGAACGACCCGGCCCGCTGGAGGTTCTCGCATTTGAGGTGCACCGAGCCGCCGACGATCTCCGACAGCACCCGTGAGTGCAGGACGGGCGTCTGCGCCGCCACTTCCGACAGCAACTCGCGTGCGGCGACGACGTCCTCGTACGTCACCTGTGGGACAGCCATGCGCCAATCATCACAGGTTCCGGAAGGCGACATGCCTTCAGAGCCCGGGTGACCAATAACTGTCTCCGGCGATGACGAGGGCGGCGGCGCCGACGAGACCGGCCTCCTGACCGAGCGAGGCGGGCACGACCCGCACCCGCTCGGCGAACCCCATCCGGGTGTGCTCCCGCAGGGCCTCCTCCAGGGGCCCGAACAGCAGGTCGCCCGCCTGGCTGAGCCCGCCGCCGACGGTCACGAGATCGAGGTCGCACAGGTTGACGGCCGAGGCGATCGCGATGCCCAGGGCGCGCCCCGCGCGGGTCATCGCGGCCAGCGCGATCGGGTCGCCCGCCGCGGCGTCGGCGGCCAGCCTGCGCGCGGTCGCCGTCCCCTCCTCCTGGTAGAGCCCATCACGCGTGACCTCGGCTTTCGGCGACCAGCCCTGGGCGAGCGCCCAGGCGGCGAGGCCGGGGCCGCGGGCGATCGCCTCCAGGCAGCCGTAGCCGCCGCAGCCGCACGGCGGGCCCTCGGGATCGACCACGACGTGGCCGATGTGACCCGCGTTGCCCGTTCCGCCGTCGATGAGCCTGCCGCCGAGGATCAGCCCGCCGCCGACCCCGGTCGACACGACCATCCCCAGCATGGCCGCGCTCCCCCGCCCGGCGCCGCGCCAGTGCTCGGCGACGGCCAGGCAGATCGCGTCGTTGTGGATGCGGACCGGGACGCCGGGAAAGCGCCCGGCGAGCCTGCCGCGCAGCGGGAATCCACGCCAGCCGCCCATGTTGAGCGGCGAGACCTCCCCCTCGGGCCAGGTCATCGGGCCGCCGCAGCCGACGCCCACCCCGGCGATGGCGTCGGGCACGTCCAGCCGGTCGAGCACGCCGGTCAGCGTCCGCCACAGCGTCTCGGCGTCGGCGCCCTGCGGAGTGGCGGCCCGCTCGGCGGCCACGACCCGCCCGTCCGGCTCCACCAGTCCCACCGCGAACTTCGTGCCGCCGATGTCGACGGCCAGGGTGAGGTCGCTCACGCACCCGCTCCCCTGCCGGTGGACAGTCCCGTGCCGCTGGAGAATCCGGAGCCGCTGGAGAAGACGAGCAGCGACGCGGTGAAGCCGTGCACGTGGTTGTGCCCGCTGACCGGCCCGACCTCGCCCGCGGCGAAGAACCCCGCCACCCCGATCGGCCCCAGCGTCTCGCGTACGGCGAGCGCGTCGTGGTCGGGCGTGCCGAACATGCCCGAGCCCCTGCCGTTGCAGGAGAACAGCAGTGCCCCCTCGACCCGGCCGGGCTGCTGCTGCAGATGGGCGTCGAGCAGCTCGTAGAGGTCCTCGTCGGCGGTCTCGGCGTCCCTGACCTGGAACCGCACCGTCCTGCCGATCTCGATGACGTCGCCGACGGCCACCGCCTCGCGTTCGGGGTCGATGCCGATGACCCCGCGGATCAGGAAGTCGCCGCGCTCGTGGCGCTCGGCGTACTCGTCCATGGCAATGCCGATCTGTAAGCCGGCGGCCACCAGGTCGCGGTCCTCCTCGTCGAGGGCGCTGACGATGTCCTCCAGCCGCGCCAGCGCCGGTTGACCGGCCAGCTCGAGCAGCACGTTGTCCTCCGCCCGGGTGACGACCATGGACGGGCCGATGGGCCGGCAGCCCTGGCTGACGACCGTCCCGATGTTCACCTCGCCACCGATGATCACACCGATCGCGCCGGAGTCGTGCACCTCGCCGTTGGCGAACAGCCGTACGGAGCCACGGCCCTGGAGCCCGTTGGCCAGGCCGCCCACGATCGGCAGATCGCCCATCACCTCGTGGGAGTGCTCGATGAACGCGTCGGTGGGGAAGCTGTAGGGGTCGGCGAGCAGGATCGCGGCCCGGTCGTCGGGGACGCGCTCGGGCAGCCCCACGACCACGAACCTGTCCTCCGTCCTCAGCGTCTCCAGGGCGAAGGTGTCGATCCTGGCGCCGCCGAGGGAGGCCGCCCACGCGCTCACGGCGGGGGTCAGCTCCACGCCCTGGCCGTGCCCGATCACGCCGGTCGCACTGCAGCCGATCACGTCGGCCCCGGACGCGACGGACATCGCCCGCCGCCCCGCGCTGGCCACGTCGTCCGGGTCGTCCCCACAGACGAAGAAACACACCAGATCTGGCGGACCCGACAGGCCGGCCAACGCCTGGCGTACGGCCGTCTCGGCCGCTTCCACCAGGTTGGCGCCCACGGCGAGACCGTCGGCGAAGCGGCTCGTCAATACCGCCATGTCTCGCCCTCTCTTCCTCCGCGACAGAGTTTCCTTGGGCCGATTCTCCCCACTGAACGGAGGACAACGCACAGGCCGCCCGTCCAATTGGCCCCGCGGCCCACAGCCGTGTCTTCAAACCCGGCTGCCGGATCGCCTGATGGGGACGTAGGCTCGACTCCGTGCACAAATCGCCCACGCCTGCCCCTAGCACTCTGCGTGAACTGCGCGAGAGTGGACACCGATACCGTACGGTCAAGGCCGAGATCAGGGAGAACCTCCTGGCCCGGCTGCGGGCCGGCGAGACCCGGTTCCCCGGCATCGTCGGCTTCGACGACACCGTCCTGCCCCATCTGGAGAGGGCGCTGATCGCCGGGCACGACCTCGTGCTGCTCGGCGAGCGCGGCCAGGGCAAGACCCGCCTGATCCGCACGATCACCGGCCTGCTCGACGAGTGGTCGCCCGTGGTCGAGGGCTGCGAGATCAACGACCATCCGTACGAGCCGGTCTGCGTCCGATGCCGCCGGCTCGCCGCCACCCACGGCGACGACCTGCCGGTCGCCTGGAAGCACCGTGAGGACCGGTACGGCGAGAAGCTGGCCACCCCGGACACCTCGGTCGGCGACCTCATCGGCGACGTCGACCCCATCAAGATCGCCGAGGGCCGCACGCTCGGCGACCCCGAGACGGTCCACTACGGCCTGGTCCCCCGGACCAACCGGGGCGTCTTCTCCGTCAACGAGCTGCCCGACCTGGCCGAGCGCATCCAGGTGGCGCTGCTCAACGTGCTGGAGGAGCGCGACATCCAGGTCCGCGGCTACAACCTGCGCCTGCCCCTCGACATCCTGCTGATCGCCAGCGCGAACCCCGAGGACTACACCAACCGCGGCCGGATCATCACCCCGCTGAAGGACCGCTTCGGCGCGGAGATCCGCACGCACTACCCCCGCACCATCGAGGACGAGCTGGTCCTGATCCGCCAGGAGGCCGACCTCGGCGCCCTCGGCGCGGACCTGCCCGACCACCTGGTGGAGGTGATCGCCCGGTTCACCCGCCTGGTGCGCGAGTCCACCGCGGTCGACTCCCGCTCGGGCGTGTCGGCCCGCTTCTCGATCGCCGCCGCTGAGACCGCCGCCGCCTCCGCCGTACGGCGGGCCGCGCTGACCGGGGAGGAACGGCCGGTCACCCGGGTCTGCGACCTGCCCGGCGTGGTCCACACGCTGCGCGGCAAGGTCGAGTTCGAGGTCAGCGAGGAGGGGCGGGAGATCGACGTGCTCGCCCACCTGCTGCGCCGCGCGACGGCCGAGACCTTCCGCGCCTCGCTCGGCGGCGCCGATCTCGCGCCGCTGCTCGACAAGTTCGGCGAGGGCGCGCAGGTCGAGTCGGGCGAGCTGGTGCCGGCCCACGAGCTGCTGCGCAGGATCGGGCGCGTCGAGGGCCTGTCGAAGATCATGACGCGGCTCGGCATGGGCGAGGGCGACGAGTCGCCCGGCCACGCCGCCGCCGCGCTGGAGTTCACGCTGGAGGGCCTCTACCTGATGCGCAGGCTGTCCAAGGACGAGACCGACGGCGGTTCCGTCTACCGGACCTGAGCCGGGGCGGGCCCCGTCCCACTACCCACCGAACAAACTCCCGCCCGTCCCGCCGGACTTCGGCAAGGGCGGGTGGCCCTGAAAGGTTGCGTGGTCGCGTGTCCTACGTCTACGGGGAGTATCGCGACGGGCCGGATCCGCTGGCTCCGCCCTACGACGTGCGCTCGGCGCTGGACGACATGGGCGACGCCATCCTGTCCGGCTCGACGCCGATGGACGCGCTGCGCGACCTGCTGCGGCGCGGGCTCCCCGGCGCTCCCGACCGCCGCGGCCTGGACGACCTGCTCCGCCAGGTGCGGCGGCGCCGCCGCGAGCTGCGGGAGAACACCCGGCTCGACGGCACGCTGGAGCGCGTGCGCGCCCTGCTCGACAAGGCGATCGGCCAGGAGCGGGCCGAGCTGTTCCCGGATCCCTCCGACGACGCCCGCTTCCGTGAGGCGGCGCTCGACGCGCTGCCCTCGGACACGGCGCGGGCGGTCCAGGAGCTGGCCGACTACGACTGGCGGTCGGCCGCCGCGCGGCAGACGTTCGAGGAGCTGCGCGACCTGCTGCGCCGGGAGGTCCTCGACAGCCAGTTCCGCGGCATGCGCGACGCGCTGGCCAACCCCGATCCGGCCGCGATGGAGCGGGTCCGGCAGATGATGTCGGACCTCAACGACATGCTGGACCGCGACGCCCGGGGTGAGCACACCCAGGAGGACTTCGACCGGTTCATGCAGCAATACGGGGACATGTTCCCGGAGAACCCGCGCACCCTCGACGAGCTGGTCGACCAGCTCGCCCGCCGCGCCGCCGCCGCGCAGCGGATGCTCGCCTCGCTCACCCCGGAGCAGCGCGAGGAGCTGGCCGGGCTGATCAACAACACACTGGAGCAGGCCGGCCTGGCCGAGCAGATGCGCCGGCTCGGCGACGCCCTCTACGCCCGCCGTCCCGACCTCGCCTGGAACACCCCCGAACGGGTGTCCGGCGAGCAGCCGATGGGCATGGGCGACGCGGTGACGGCCCTGCAGGAGCTGGCCGACCTCGGCGACCTGGAGACCGCGCTGCGTCAGGACTACCCCGGCGCCCGGCTCGACGACATCGACGAGGCCGCCATCCGGCGGGCGCTCGGCCGCTCGGCAGTGGACGACCTGGAGGCCCTGCGGCAGATCGAGCGCGAGCTGGAGGCCCAGGGCTACCTGCGGCGCAACCGCGGCAAGCTGGAGCTCACCCCCAAGGCCGTACGCCGGCTCGGGGAGACCGCACTGCGCCGGGTCTTCGCCTCGCTCGACTCCGGCCGGCGCGGCGACCACGACCAGCGCGACGCGGGCACGGCCGGGGAGCCCACCGGATCGACCCGTCCGTGGCGTTTCGGCGACGAGCAGCCCATCGACGTCGTCCGTACGGTCGTCAACGGCGTACGGCGTGGCGGCGGCGCGCCGGTGGCCCTGACCGTGGACGACTTCGAGGTCGTGGAGACCGAGCGGCGCTCGGCGGCGGCCGTGTGCCTGCTGGTCGACCTGTCCTACTCGATGGCCCTGCGCGGCACCTGGGCGGCGGCCAAGCAGACCGCGCTCGCCCTCCAGGCGCTGGTGGCCTCGAAGTTCCCGCAGGACGCCGTGCAGATCATCGGCTTCTCGAACTACGCGCGGGTGCTGCGGCCCGACGAGCTGGCCGGGCTCGAATGGGACATGGTGCAGGGCACCAACCTGCACCACGCCCTGCTGATCGCGGGCCGTCACCTCGACCGGCATCCGGACTTCGAGCCGGTGGTCCTGGTGGTGACCGACGGCGAGCCGACGGCGCACCTCATGCGCAACGGCGTGCCGCGCTTCGAGTGGCCGCCGTCGCAGGAGACGCTGACGCTGACGCTCGCCGAGGTCGACAAGATGACCCGGCGGCGCGCGACGATCAACGTCTTCATGCTGGCCGCCGACGACCGGCTGCGCGAGTTCGTGGACGAGGTCGCCCGGCGCAACGGCGGCCGGGTCTTCTCCGCCAGCGCCGACCGCCTCGGCGAGTACGTCGTCAGCGACTTCCTCCGCGCCCGCCGCACCCGCTGAGCATCCGAGCTCCCGGGGGCTCCCCAGGCTCCCAGGGCTCCCGGGCCCCGGGACTCCTGGGGCGCCGGGGAGGAGACGGACCGCTGGACGGTTCGCCGGCCGCCTGCCGGGCATTAAGCAGATCTGCGCGGGCGGGGGCGCTCACGGGGGCCGGGCAGCACCGGACACCGGACACCGAGCACTGGACACCGAGCACTGAGCACTGTGCAGCGGGCGCGGGCGGGGAGGCGGACGGCCGCGGGCCGGGAGATCGATAATCGATTGCCGACCTGGTTGCAATCGGCGGACGATAGACAGGCATCCCCTGTTCGCGCTGGTCGTTCCACATGCCCGTGGAAGGAGCGCTCCCATGTTCGCAGCGGTCGGCCTCGTCGTCCTCATGATCCTCACCGGCGTGCTGTACGAGATGGCGGTCCACAACCGCCCCCGCCGCCGGAAGTAGCCCGCGCCCTCCCGGCGTCCGACGCGCCCGTGACGAGCGCGTCCGGGCACTGCGGAGCCGATCACTCAGGCGATAGCCTCTGCCCATGTCGCCTCTCGACCATCTGCTGCTGTGGTTGCACATAGGGTTCGCGATCTTCGCGCTCGGTCCGCTCACGGCGGTCACGAGCGTCACGCCGCGTTACATCCGGGCGCGCGATCTGAGCGTGCTGCGGTATCTGCACCGCGCGACCCGGATGTTCGGCCTGCTCACGATCGGGGTCTTCCTGTTCGGCCTGCTGCTGGGCCGCAGCGCGCTCGGCGCGCCCTACCTGTCGGTGTCGATGACGCTGTTCGTCGTGGCCGCCGTCCTGCTGGTGATCGTCGAGCGTGACCAGCGGACGGCCATCGCGGCGCTGGCCAGCGAGTCGACGGAGGACGACGCCAAGGTGCAGACCGGCCGGATCGCCGCGCTGGGCGGCATCAGCGCCCTGATCTGGCTCGTCATCCTGTTCCTGATGGTCTTCTTCAACCCCTGAGAGTCCCGCTTACCCCTGAATGTCCGGTAGAACGTTTTTGGCCGGAAACGGGGGAAAGAGGAGCGGGTGCACCTAACGACGCGTCGCCGGGCGGCGTGGGCGCTGGTCGCCCTCGCCGTCGGGGCCTTCACCTACGTCACCGCCGAGGTGCTCCCCATCGGCCTGCTCACGGTGATCGCGGCCGACCTGGACCGGTCGCCGTCCGAGACGGGCCTGCTCGTGACGGGGTACGCCGCCGTCGTGGTGATGGCGTCGCTGCCGCTCACCCGGCTGACCCGGCGGGTGCCGCGGCGCACGTTGCTCACCATCACGCTCGGCGTGTTCGTCGCGGGGATGCTGCTGACCGCCGTGGCGCCGAACTATCCGATGCTGCTGGCCGCCCGGCTGCTGGTCGCGGCCACCCAGGCGCTGTTCTGGTCGGTCGCGACCCCGGCCGCGGCGGCGATGTTCCCCCCGGAGATCCGGGGACGCGCGATCGCCCGCATGTCGATCGGCAGCTCCCTCGGGCCCGTGCTCGGCGTCCCCGCGGGCACCTGGCTCGGCCAGCAGGTCGGCTGGCGGGCCGCGTTCGCCCTGGCCGCCGCCGTCGGCCTGATCACCTGCGTCACCGTGGCGACGCTCATGCCCGGCCGCCGGCAGCCGGGCGCGGGCTCCGGCGGTCACGAATCCGGCCGCGGCGCGACCCCGGACGCCCGCCGCTACGCGCTGCTCATCGTGGCCACCGTCATCGGAGTGGGCGGCTATCTCACCGCGTACACCTACATCACGCCGTTCCTGCTGGACTTCGGCGGCTTCGCCCCGGCCGCGCTCAGCCCGCTGCTGCTCGCGTCCGGGATCTCCGGGGTCGCGGGGACGATCGTGGTCGGCCGGCTGCTCGACACCCGGCCGCGGGCCGCCATCACCGGTCCGCTGGCCCTCATCACGTGCGCGCTGCTCGCCCTGTACGCCTTCGGAGCCCTGCACCCGGTGGCGGTGGTGGCCCTCTGCGTGACGGGCATGTCGTTCAGCGCGCTCGCGGCGGCCATCGCAAGCCGGGGGCTGCAGGTGGCCCCGGGCAGCACCGACATCGCCTCGGCCGGCACCGGCTCGGCCTTCAACATCGGCATCGCGGGCGGGTCGCTGCTCGGCGGCGCGCTCATCGACCATGCCGGGGTCCGCAGCGTGACCGTGGCGGGCGCCGTCCTGACCGCCGCGGCGCTCGCCGCCCTGGTGGGCGAACGGTGGATGGCCCCCGCCCGCCCCTCCGCGCCGGAGCGTACGACCCCGGCGCGGAGCGCGCAGTAAGCAGGGCGCGGAGCGCCCGATAAGCGGAGCGCCCGATAAGCAGAGCGCGGAGTGGGCGCTGAGATCTCAGCCGAGGGCCTCGGTGAGGTCGGCCAGCAGGTCGTCGACGGTCTCGATGCCGACCGACAGGCGGACCAGGTCGGCGGGGACCTCCAGCGGCGACCCGGCGGCCGACGCGTGGGTCATCCGGCCGGGGTGCTCGATCAGCGACTCGACGCCGCCGAGCGACTCGCCGAGCGTGAACAGCTTGGCCCGGTTGCAGATCTCGACCGCGGCCTCCTCACCGCCCTCGACGCGGAACGACACCATCCCACCGAAACGCCGCATCTGCTTGGCCGCGACCTCGTGGCCGGGGTGCTCGGGCAGGCCCGGATAGAGCACCTGGACGACCTTCGGGTGCGACAGCAGCAGGTCGACCACGCGCTCGGCGTTGTCGCAGTGCCGGTCCATGCGCACGCCCAGCGTCTTGAGGCCGCGCAGCGTGAGCCAGGAGTCGAACGGCCCGGCCACCGCGCCCATCGCGTTCTGGTGGTAGGCCAGCCGCTCGCCGAGGTCGGCCGACCGCGTCACCAGCGCCCCGCCGACCACGTCGGAGTGGCCGCCGACATACTTGGTCGTCGAGTGGACCACGACGTCGGCGCCCAGGCTGAGCGGCTGCTGCAGGTAGGGCGAGGCGAAGGTGTTGTCCACCGCGAGCACCGCGCCCCCGTCGTGGGCGATGGACGCCAGGGCGGCGATGTCCGCGACGTTCAGCAGCGGGTTCGTGGGCGTCTCCACCCAGATCGCCCGCGTCTCCGGCCGTACGGCGGCGCGCACCGCGTCGAGGTCGCCGAGCGGCACCGGGTCGAAGGCGACCCCCCACTCCTGGAGCACCCGGGAGAACAGCCGGTAGGTGCCGCCGTACGCGTCATCGGGGATCACCACGTGGTCGCCGGGCTTGCAGACGGTGCGCAGCAGCGTGTCCTCGGCGGCGAGGCCCGACGCGAAGGCCAGCCCGCGCACGCCGCCCTCGACGGCGGCCAGCGCCTCCTCCAGGGCGGTCCTGGTCGGGTTGGCCGACCGGCTGTACTCGTAACCCGCCCGCAGGCCGCCCACGCCGTCCTGCTTGTAGGTCGAAACGGCATATATGGGAGGGACGACGGCTCCCGTGTGCGGGTCCGCCTCCTGGCCCGCGTGGATGGCCAGCGTCTCGAAACCTTGGTTCATGGGGTCGAGCGTAGCCGTCCGCACCGCCTGGTCACGGCGGGTGTGCGGCGGGCGCGCCAGGCCGGGTACGCCACGCGGCACCGGCGGCCGACGTTCCGGCGCCGGTGCGCGCGCGACGGCGTGATCAGTGGTTGGCGAGGAAGGCCAGCAGGTCCTGGCGGGTGACCATGCCGACCGGCTTGCCGTCGTCGAGGACCACGGCGGCGTCGGCCTTCTCCAGCGCCTCGACCGCCCGGGCCACCGGCTCACCGGAACCGATCATGGGCAGCGGCGCGGACATGTGGCCGCCGATCTCGTCCTCCGACCGCACCCGGCCGCGATAGAGGCCCTCGAGCAGGTCGCGCTCCACGATCGAGCCGATGACCTCGGCCGCCATGACCGGCGGCTCCTCCTTCATGACCGGAAGCTGGGAGACGTTGTACTCCCGCATGATCGAGATCGCGGTGCCGACCGACTCGTGCGGGTGGACGTGGACGAACTCGGGCAGCCCCGGCGTCTTGCGCCCCAGCACGTCGCCGACCAGGCCCTCCTCGCTCGACGTGGTGAGGAAGCCGTAGTCGGCCATCCACTCGTCATTGAAGATCTTCGACAGGTAGCCGCGGCCGCCGTCCGGCAGCAGCACGACCACGACGTCGTCCGGCCCTGCCGCCTGGGCCACCCGTACGGCGGCCACCACCGCCATGCCGCACGATCCGCCGACGAGCAGCGCCTCCTCGCGGGCGAGCCTGCGGGTCATGCCGAACGAGTCCTTGTCGGAGACCGCGATGATCTCGTCGCAGATCGTGGTGTCGTACGTCGCGGGCCAGATGTCCTCGCCCACGCCCTCCACCAGGTAGGGACGTCCGGTGCCGCCGGAGTAGACGGAGCCGACGGGGTCGGCGCCGATGACCTTCACCCGGCCGCCGGAGACCTCCTTGAGGTATTTTCCGGTGCCGCTGATCGTCCCGCCGGTGCCGATGCCGGCGACGAAGTGGGTGATCCTGCCCTCGGTCTGCTCCCAGATCTCCGGCCCGGTGGAGTGGTAGTGGCTCGCCGGGTTCTCCGGGTTGGAGTACTGGTCGGGCTTCCAGGCGTTCGGGATCTCGCGGGCCAGCCGGTCGGACACCGAGTAGTACGAGTCGGGGTGATCGGGCGAGACGGCGGTCGGGCAGACGACGACCTCGGCGCCGTACGCGCGGAGCACGTTGATCTTGTCCTGGGCGACCTTGTCCGGGCAGACGAACAGGCAGCGGTAGCCCTTCTCCTGCGCCACGATGGCCAGGCCCACACCGGTGTTGCCGGAGGTAGGCTCGACGATCGTGCCGCCGGGCTTCAGCGCGCCGCTGCGCTCGGCCGCCTCGATCATCCGTACGGCGATGCGGTCCTTCACCGAGCCGCCGGGGTTGAAATACTCCACCTTGGCCAGGACCTGGGCGGGCGCGCCCGCCGTTACCCTGCGCAGCCGGACGAGCGGGGTGTTGCCCATCAGCTCCACCAGCGAGTCGTGTACGCGCACCGCGATGACCACCTTGTTTGCCGAAGCTTGTCAGCCTGCCGTCAGCCGTGATTCCGATAGGGGTGGCCGGAACTCGGCTAGTTTCTTCTTTCAAACCGTACCGTGAGCATGGAGGAGGGCGGGTGGTCTGGACGTCCGGCGCGGTGCGCGCCGCGCGGCGCATCGCGACCGCCGCCGCGCTGGGCGGGGGCGGGCTCACGGCGCTCGGAGCGGTCACGTACGGCCTGCTCATGGCCGAGGCCATGGTGGCCCGGCGCATCGTGGGGCAGCCGCACGGTCTCGACGGCCCCGACTCCGACGGCGTGTACGGCGCCTTCCCCGGCGAGCCGATCCGGATGGCCGTCCTCGGCGACTCGACCTCCGTCGGCCTCGGCATGAGCAACGCCGAGGACACCCCGGGTGTCCGTATCGCGTACGGGCTGGCGGCGGTGGCCGAGCGCCCGGTGCGCCTCACCGTCGTCGGCCAGTCGGGCGCGGCGTCGGTGGACCTCGGCGTCCAGGTGGACCGCGCGCTGGAGGCCCGGCCGGAGGTCGCGATCATCTTCATCGGGGCCAACGACGTGACCACGGCCACGCTGCCGGCCCATGCCGTACGGCACCTGCAGAAGGCGGTGCGCCGGCTGCGCGAGGCCGGCGCGGAGGTGGTCGTGGGCACCTGCCCCGACCTGGGCACCGTACGCCCGATCGCGCAGCCGCTCCGCTGGGTCACCCGGCGCTGGTCGCGGCAGCTCGCCGCGGCCCAGACGGTCGCCGTCGTCGAGGCGGGCGGCCGTACGGTGGCGTTCGCCGACCTGCTCGGACCCGAATTCGACGCGAACCCGGCAGAGATGTTCGGACCTGATCGTTTTCACCCATCTGCCCGAGGCTACCTACAAGCCGCGTACGCAGTGCTACCGTCTGTATGCGCCGCGTTGGGGTTGTGGCCCGAGCCGGAACCCGTGCGCGTCGAAGGATCGCAATACCTCTTGGCCGCAATGGCCGTGGAGGAACCCGGCACCGAGGTCACCGCGACCCGTGTCGCCGGCCGGGCGGTCGGCCCCCATGGACGATGGGCGGCGCTGCTCCGCCGGAGACCCGGGCCGCTTCCGAACGCCTAGAGCCGGTTACCTCCTGCGGCCGGGCCATCACCCCCTGTAGGAGCGAAATGATCCGGCCCCAGCTGAACCACGCGAAACCCGCTCTGGCGCTCGCCGCGACCGCCCTGCTGGCGGGGGGCGCCCTCACCGGCTGCTCCGGCGGCGACGAGGCCGCCAAGGACTACCCGGCCTGGCAGAACACGCAGGTGAACGCGGTCAGCCGGGCCACCACGGGAGGCGGCGTCGCGGCCACCACCTCCATGCGGCCCGACGGCTCCCTGGAGACGGTCGTCCTCGACCTCGCCACCGGCCGCCGGCTCTGGGCACACGCCGCGACGATGGTGGGCCGGCTCCCCGGCATGGGGGTGCAGGCCCCGGCGACCGTGGAGACCGGCGGCGGGCAGGCCGTGGTGATCGCGCTCGATCCCCCCGCCGCCGGCCGCAAGGGCGCCACGCTGGTCGCCAGGGACGCCCGCACCGGGCAGCAGAAGTGGATCAGGCCCGTGCGGTCCACCTTCGGGCCGCAGCGCTGCGGGACGTACGTCTGCGTCTCCGAGGACACCGCGCTCTCCAGCGCGCGGGTCGTGGTCCTCGATCCCCGCGACGGAGCCGTGAAGTGGCGCCTGGCCGGCATCGCCGAGGTCGAATGGTCCGACGCGTCCAAGGTCGTCCTGCTCCGGCTCGCCTCCCACCCCGTGCTGGAGGCCCGCGCGCTCAAGGACGGCAAGGCCGTCTGGCAACTGCCGATCGAGCAGGCCCTCGGCCCCGACGTCGACCTGAGCGGGGGCTGGGCCTTCGGCGCGACGGGCGACAAGATCATCGGGTACGTCGCCCCGTATACCAACCCCCAGACCAAGGAGACCTCGACGTTCGGCCTGTTCTCCGCCCGTCTGACCGACGGCGCCGTCGACTGGATGCGGCCGTCCGTCGTCCGCGTCTATCCCAGCGGCAACCCCGCGTACGCGCCGGTCGTCCGGCCGGTCGACGAGCAGGGCCAGTACGGCGGGTTCGCCCGGCTCGACGCCAAGACCGGACGGGTCCTTGGGCAGATCACGCCCGCCCAGGTGCCCGGGTCGGGCTGGTGGCTCGCCTTCCCGCCCGAGATGAACAAGCTCGGCTTCCTCAAGCGCGACGCGCCCGGCTCGGTCTTCGACCTCAGCACCGGCGAGCCGACCCCGGTGAGCGGCGCGACCGGCTGGTCGTTCTGCGTGACCGACCCCAAGCCGCTGCCGCTGCGCGGCATGATCCCCGGGTTCTACTCGATCGCGGCACTGTGCGAGTTCGACCTGGCCACGGGCAAGCGCAAGGACTCCTCCGTCCCGCCGCCCTCCTGGTTCACCGGCAGCCAGAACGGCTGGCGCCTGTGGCGCGACGAGAAGGGCGCCCTCCACGCCCTCAAGGACGGCACCGCCACCACCCCCGGCATGTACGGCTGAGTCTCCCACCACCGAGCGAGCCGTCGGAGCGCGCCGCCGATCTGGACTGAGA